>NZ_JBHUWW010000027.1:0-69020 GCF_042669755.1 Kitasatospora sp. NPDC057223
GCCCATCGGGCGGCCGGCGTACGGTATTTCGTGCGGTCAGCCGGTGGCGGGGACGGTGTCGGTGAAGGTGGTGCCGGCAGTGCGGTAGCCGGAGACCTTCGCGGAGACCTGGGCCGGGGTGAGGACCTGGTCCTTGACGAAGTACACGTAGTCGACCTGCTGGTCGTAGGAGCGCGGCGTGTTGGAGTACTGGCCGCTGAGGTCGATCAGCCAGTGGTTGAAGTCGATCCACTGCGGCGTCTCGGGCAGGTAGGGCTCGCCGTGGGTGGCGACGACCTGGCCGTCGATGAAGTAGGTGATGCTGGTGTTGTCGACGGTCAGGAGCAGGTCGTGCCAGCCGTCGTAGGACTGCCGCTGCTGGCCGTGGGCGTTGACGGCGTTCCACGGGTCCGGGTTGTACGTTTCCCAGGAGGTCTCGTACATGATGTTGCCCTGCTCGCCCCAGCCGCCGTTGGGCAGGTACTCGAAGTCCTGCTCGCTGTAGTTCGGGTCCATCGGCGCGTTGAGCGGGGTGAAGGTGAAGAAGGTCTGGTTGACGTGGTCGCCGTCGGGACCACCGGTCGGGGTGTCGTTGAACTTGACCCGGGCGGCGTAGGTGCCGTTCTTGAACTTCCGCGCCGTGGTCTGGATCTCGGTCTCCTTGGTGCCGGAGGCCGTGCCGTCGGTGGTGAGGCGGAGGTTCATGATGCTGTTGCCGCCGGAGGACTGGAACGTGATGTCCTGCGGGGACCAGGTGGCGCCGGACACGCCGGGGCCGCCCTGACCGGACTTGACGGTCCAGCCGTGCGCCTGGACGGCCGCGTCGTTGCTGGTGGCGTAGTTGAAGTCGTCGAACAGCGCGGGGGCGTTCGGGTCGACCGGCGGGGTGGAGGTCGAGCCGGTCGGCGACGGGGACGGGGAGGAGGTGGAGCCGGTCGGGGACGGCGACGGCGACGGGTTGTTGCCGGCCGGGGCGGTGCCCCAGATCAGTGTGCCGTTCTCCTGCGCGGTGATCTTGGAAGAGTTGGCGTAGGAGGTCTGGGTGCCGCTGAACGAGTAGTCGTCGGACTGGGTGAGGGTCTGCCAGTCGGCGCGGTAGAAGCGCAGCTGCATGTCGCCGGTGGACTGGCCGGGGGCGAGCGAGCCGGCGCCGGAGGTGAAGCCGATCTCCAGGTAACGGTCGGCGGTGGCCGTGGGGTTGGCCAGGGTGCCGAAGGTGCCGGTGATGTTGCCGCAGCCCTTCACCGCCCAGGAGCAGGCGAAGCGGTAGGTTGCCGACGGGTTGTCGGACTTGAAGTAGTACCGCAGGGTGACGGTACTCAGCGGCACGGTGGTGGTGCCGGTGTTGGTGACCTGCAGCCAGGGCTCGGACTGGTCGGCGGTGGCGCCGCTGGCGCTGGTGCGGTACTGGACGCTGAGCGCGTCGGTCGCCGCGGACGCCGGCGCGACCGTCAGGACCGCGGCGGCGAGACCGGCTGCCGCGGCAAGCGCGACGGCGGATCCGAGCCGGGAGTTGGAGCGAGATCGTGCTGACACGTGAATCCCTTTCCGTGGGGGTGGCGTCGTCGGCTGGAGCCGACGGGCCGGGGACCGGTGGTGCGGGGTGGTGCAAGGTGTCGTCGGCTGACGCCGTCGGCACCTGGTCTCAGGGCCGGTGCGCGTGGTGGACGCCGAGGGCGGCCAGCCGCGGGCGGTGGCGGGTGAGGGCAGGCAGGAAGTCGCGGGTGTAGTCGCTGGCCGGGTTCCACGCGCGGTCGGCGATGGCGCACAGGCGCGGGTAGACGAGGTAGTCGAAGTGCTCCGCGGTGGTGACGAATTCGGTCCACAGCTGGGCCTGGGTACCGAGCACCTTGGCCTGTTCGGCCTCGCCCCAGTGGTCGGGAGCGGGCTCGTTGGCGTGGGCGGTGGGCAGGTCGACGACGAACTTGGCCTGGCCGAGCGGCTCGTCGGCGGCGTCGGACTGCGGGTAGTCGAGATAGGTGGAGAGGTGCGGCGCCATCACGATGTCGTGGCCGTACCGGGCGGCGTCCAGGCCGTGCTCGGCGTCGCGCCACGGCATCACGGTGAACTCCACCGGCAGCGCACCGCCGCCCTGGTACTCGGCCCAGCAGACCGGGCGGCGGCCGTTGGCCATCAGGTGGGCGCCGACCTGGCCGAGGAACCAGCCGTGCAGGTGGGCCGGGGTGGCCAGGCCCAGTTCGGCGGCCCGGGCGATCGCGGCGGGGCTGGTCTCCCACTCGATGGTGGGGCATTCGTCGCCGCCGAGGTGGATGTACCGGGAGTGGAAGACGTCCATGACCTCGTCAAGCACCGTGCGGCAGAAGTCCAGCACCTCGTCGTGGACGGCGAGGATGTTCTCGCACACGCCCCACTCGGTCCACACGTCGAGCTGGCGCTCGGGGTGGTTGCCCAGGTGTGGGTAGGCGGCGAGCGCGGCTCGCACGTGGCCGGGCATCTCGATCTCCGGCACCACCCGCACGCCCCGCTCGGCGGCGTAAGCCACCAGGTGCCGCAGTTCGGCCTTGGTGTAGGCACCGCCGTGCGGTCGGTCGTCGAAGCGGTCGGAGCCGGCCTGGCCGAGCATCGAGCGGGCCCGGACCGAGCCGACCTCGGTGAGCCGGGGGTAGGCGTCGACCGGCATCCGCCAGCCCTGGTCGTCGGTGAGGTGCAGGTGCAGGACGTTGAGCTTGTGCAGGGCGAGCCGGTCGACGGTGCGCAGCAGGAGGTCGATCGGCTGGAAGTGCCGGGCGACGTCGACCATGACGCCGCGCCAGGGGTGCCGGGGACGGTCGGCGATCTCCACGCAGGGCAGCGTCCATTCGACGCCCTGGACGCGGTGGTCCAGCAGGGCGTCGGGCGGCAGGAGTTGGCGCAGGCTCTGCACCGCGTGCCGCAGTCCGGCCGGCCGGGCGGCGGTGAGCAGGACCCGTTCGGGGGTGACGCTCAGCCGGTAGCCCTCGGCGCCTTCGACTGCGGGGTCGAGGGCGAGGACCACGGTACCGTCGGGCGAGCCGGGCAGCGGGAGCCCGGTGGCGGGGGCGAGCAGGGTGCGCAGCAGGTCGGCGACGGGCGCGGCCTCACCGGGGGCGTGGACGGCCGTGTGCTCGGTGAGCACGAAGCGTCCGGCAGTGGAGGCGACCTCGACCGGGGTCGGCAGAATCATGGTGTTCTTTCCAGAGAGGGGCGGATTCAGCCCTTGACGGCGCCGGCGGTCATGCCGGTGGTGACCTTGTTCTGCAGGAACAGGAAGACGATCAGGACGGGGAGCATGAACAGGCTCGCGGCGGCCATGGTGGCGCCCCAGTCGGTGCCGAAGACGTTGGCGAAGGAGGAGAGCCAGACCGGCAGGGTGCGGGCGTCCTGGTTCTTGATGATCAGGGTGTTGGCGAACGCGAACTCGTTCCAGGCGGTGATGAACCCGAACAGCGAGGTGGACAGCAGGCCCGGGGCGAGCAGCGGGAAGGTGATCCGGCGGAAGGCCTGCGGCCTGGTGCAGCCGTCGACCAGGGCGGCTTCCTCCAGCTCGGCGGGGACGGCGGCGAGGAAACCGCGCAGGGTGACGATGGTGAACGGCAGGGTGGTCATGAAGTAGACCAGGGTGAGCATGCTGAGGCTGTCGAGCATGTCGGTGTCCCGGGCGATCACGTACATCGGGATCAGCAGCGCCTCCCACGGGGCCATCTGGGCGATGAACACCATCAGGATGAAAGCCCGGCGTCCACGCCAGCGCATCCGGCCCACCGCGAAGGCGGCGAGCAGCGCGACGACCAGGGCGAGGAGGACGGCGCCGAGGGTGACATACAGGCTGTTGCGCCAGTAGGTACCGAAGCCGGGGGCGGAGACGGCAGTGGCGAAGTGGTCGAGGGTGGGGTGCAGCGGGAGGAAGGTCGGGGTTTCGGACTGGATCTCGGTGGTCGGCTTGAAGGCGGTGATCACCATCCAGTAGACCGGGAAGGCCGAGGTGACGAGGACGACAAGCGCGGCAAGGTTCAACGGGGCGCGGCGCAGCCTGCGCAGGGCGGTGGCGGTCACGGGGTCTCCTCGCCTTCCTGGCGGTACATCCGGCGCAGCGTGGCGACCAGCGCGGCGAGCAGGATCAGCACGGTCAGCATGGAAGCGGCCGAGCCGAGGTCGTACTTGTGCAGGGACTGCGCGATCTGGAACGCGTAGACGGGCAGGGTGGTGGTGGCGCCGTTCGGGCCGCCCTGGCTGACCACCCAGATCTGCGCGAAGCACTTGAAGGTCCAGATCACCTCCAGCGAGGTGACCAGTACGAACAGCGGTCGCAGCATCGGGAAGGTGACCAGGCGGAAGGTCTGCCAGGGACCGGCGCCGTCGAGGCGGGCGGACTCGTAGAGCTCCCCGGGGATGGTGGTCAGGCCGCCGTAGAGGGTGAGGGCGGCGAACGGGACGGACTGCCAGACGATCAGCGCCACCAGGATGACGTAGGTGGCGTTCCCGTGGGCGAACCAGGCGTAGTCGTGGAACTGGTGCAGCCCCAACTGGTCAAGTGTCCAGTTGACCACTCCGAAGCGGGACTGGAACAGCCACTGGAAGACGGTGGTGGCGGCGATCACGGGGGTGGCCCAGGTGAGCACCAGGGCGCTCATCACGGCGAGGCGCATGCGCCGGCCTAGCCTGACCAGCATCAGGGCGATCAGGGTGCCGAGTCCGGTGATCAGCGCGGTGTTCACGGCGGTCCAGCCCAGGGTGCGGCGGACCACGGCCCAGAACTCCGGGTCGCCGAGCAGCGCGGTGTAGTTGTCGAGGCCGACGAACGGGGCGCCGCCGCGGATGAGTTCGGCCATCCGGAAGTGCTGGATGGAGATCAGCAGGTTCCGCAGCAGCGGATAGACCAGGAGATACGCCGCGCCCACCACGGTCGGGGCGACCAGCAGATACGGCCAGACCCTGGTACGGGTAGGGGGAGGAGCGGTGGACACGGCGGTAACTCTCCTGTCAGGGCGTGCTGTTGAGGCCATTGATCGTGGCCCCGGTGGCGGTCGCGCCGGCCGTGGCCGGGGCGGCGCCGGTGGACTGCTGGGGCATGTGTCCTGTCAGGACGTGCTGTTGAGGGCCTTGGTGATGGCATCGGAGGTGGTCTTGCCGGCCGTGGCCGGGTCGCTGCCGGTGAGCACCTGGGTCATGTACTGCTTGATCGGGTTGCTGGCCTCGACGGCCGCCCAGTTCGGCGAGTTGGGGGTGGCGTGACCGTTGACCGCCCCGGCCGCCATCGCCACGGCGCCGTCGTTGCCGGCCAGCGCGCTCGCGAGCGAGGTCCGGTTGGGGACGTAGCTCATCTCCTTGGCCATGTCGGTCTGCCACTTGTCGCCGGTCAGCGCCTTGACCACCTCGTAGGCTGCGGCCTGGTGCTGGGAGGACTCGGGGATCACCAGGTCGGAGCCGCCGGTGAAGACCGCGCCGGGCTTGTCGGCACTCTTGCCGGGGATCGGGAAGAAGCCGAGCTTGTCCTTGAGCGCAGGGTTGGCCTTGATGATCGCGTTGGCCCCGCCGGGGGTGGAGATCAGCTGTGCGGTGTGGCCCTGGGCGAACACCTCGGCCTGCGGCGGCTTGGCCTCGTCCGCGTCCTTCGGGCCCTTGCCGAGCGCCTGCAGCTGCTTGTAGAAGCCGATGCCGGCCTGGGCCTGCGGAGTGTCCAGCGCGCCCTTCCACTTGCCGTCGGAGCCCTTGACCGCGAGGTCGCCGCCCTCGTCCCAGACGAACCCGGCGAGCGCGTACCAGGTCTGGCCGGCCAGGTAGATGCCGTCGTTGCCAGCGGTGTTGAGCTTGGTGGTGTCGGCGATCCACTCGTCGCGGGTCTTCGGCGGGGTGGTGATGCCGGCCTGCGCGAAGAGGTCCTTGTTGTAGATGACCACGCGGTTGGCGGCGTACCACGGGATGCCGTACTGCTTGCCGTCGATCTTGCCGGGCTCGGCGAGGCCGGGGATCCAGTCCTTGCCGTTGAGCTCGGCGGTCTTGTCGCTGAGGTCGTGTACGCCGCCGCTGACGGCGTACTGGGCGACCTGGGTGTTGCCGACCTCGATGACGTCCGGGGCGTCCTTGCTGGCCAGCGCGCTGGTCACCTTCTGGCCGATGCCGTCCCACTCCTGGATCTGGATGTCCAGGGTGGTGCCCGCGTGGCCGGCCTCGTAGTCGGCCTTGAAACGCTGCAGGTAGCCGTCTGTGAGGCTGTCCTTCATGATCCACACTGTCAGCTTGGCGGGCTTGTCGGCCGCCTGGCTGGACGAGCCGGACGAGGTGGAGGAACAGCCGGCCAGCGCCGCGCCAGTCAGGGCGAGGGCCAGGGCGGCGGCGATGGGGAGCAGGCGCGGACGCGCGGGGGTTCTCACGGTAGTGCCACCTTGATGGGGGAGGGCTGGATAGCTTGCCAGTCGGGCAACTGGTAAGCCGTGAGGAGAAGGTGACATAGTTGGGGGAGAGTGGTCAAGACCTCTTCCTGGCCCGTATCTTCCTTGTGACCAGCGAACTTGTGGCGGAACAAGTGCACTCAGTGGCCACTGCGGGGCGTGATCCAACTGGTAAAGTCCGGGAACTGGTCTGATTAGGTCGAGCGGAAGGGTACGGTGATGGTCGAGGGGACGCCCCAAGCGAGGGCGAAGCGGACGAGGGTGCGCGAGTGCCTTCGGGAACTGGTGGACGCCGGCATGCCCGGCGACGGCATCCCGTCCGAGCGGACGCTCTGCGAGAGGTTCGGCGTCTCCCGCCCCACCCTTCGGGCCGCCGTCGACGAACTGGTGGCGGCCGGGCTCCTGGTCCGCGAGCACGGCCGCGGCATGTTCCTCGCCCCCGCCAAGATCACCCAGGAGCTGGCACCGGCCGGCGGCGGGCCGGGCTTCAGCCTCCCGAAGGCCTCCGGCACTTGGGCCAGCCGCGTCATGGAATTCACCACCCTCCCGGCCGGCGCCGGCATCGGCCGCAAACTGCGCCTCACCCCTGCCGCCCACATCGTCCGCGTCGCCCGGCTGTGCCTGGTCGACGACGAGCCCATGGCCATCGAGCACTTGCACGTCCCCGCCGAGCTCGTCCCAGGTCTGGCCCCGGCGGACATGGAGAGAGGCGACTTCTACCAGCTGCTCGGCACCGCGCACGGCGTCAAGGTGCACGAGGCGATCCAGGCGATCGAGCCGACCGTGGTCAGCCAGCAGGAGGCCAAGCTGCTCGGCGTGCCGGTGCTCTCACCCGCCTTGCGCTTCGAGCGGCTGACCACCGACCGCACAGGCCGACCCGTGGAGTACCTGCACTCCGTCTATCGCGGCGACCGATACCGGATCGTCTCCAGGATGTCCCTCGCCGAGCCCGACCCGGCCTCCAGCCCCTCCCCCGCGGACGGCCCTCGGCACCGCTCCGGCATCCCGTCGGGCGGCCTGACCGCCCGCGGCGCCGGCCGGACGTTCACCCGGGGGGACATCCAACCGCTCCTGTGAGCCGTCTTCCAACCAACACGACTCCTCCGGCGCAGTGATCCACATTTTCCTTCAGGGGTGACCGAGGGAATCGGTGGCCTTCAATCGCCCACGCCTGCATGCGCGGCAGGCAGAGAGCCGCCACCGGGGGCCGTCCAGCACATGACTACCTCGCCGTCCCGCGGTACCTGTGCCATGACTGCAGCAGCGCGCAGGTGCGGTGGGCCCTGTGCTCCGGGCGCGGGTCCCTCTACTCCTGGACCACCACACACCGGGCGCTGTACCCGGCCTTCCCGCAGACGCCGTTCACGTCAGCCGCCGTCACCCTCGAAGAGGGACCAACGCGGACCGCGCCGTCGTCAAACAGCCGGTATGCCGCGCCCAGCAAGCTGGCGTCAGCACCCATGCCCGCACCGGCAACTGGCCGCATACGAGCAGGCGCGAACAAAAGAACCACCGGCACCATGGCCGATGTGGTCCGGCGACAACCTGCGACCCCTTGACCCCCAGCGCCGCGACGACATCTGCGCCGTGCACATCGGCCGCTGAACCACCACACCCGAGACGCGCTCCGCCCGGGCGGCGTCGTTTCCATCTCTGCGCGCCGACCGCCGACGGTCACGCGGCACCCGGGCGCGGATGACGCCGTTCGGCGCTCTTGACCGTGTTCGGGCGACTACGATCGGGGCACATGACGACGCCCGACGAAGCCATCCGCCCGTTCCGCATCGACGTGCCGGAGAGCGACCTGGAGGACCTCCGCCGGCGCCTGGACCGAACCCGGTGGCCGGACGAGCTCCCCGGCGTCGGCTGGGCCTACGGGATCCCCGGCGACTACCTGCGGGAGCTGGCGGACTACTGGCGGCACACCTACGACTGGCGGGCCGCAGAGGCGAGGCTGAACCAGTGGCCGCAGTTCACCACGGTGATCGACGGCGCCGACATCCACTTCCTGCACGTCCGCTCACCGGAGCCTGACGCGGTACCGCTGCTGCTGTCCCACGGCTGGCCCGGTTCGATCGTGGAGTTCACCGAGCTCATCGGACCCCTCACCGACCCGCGGGCGCACGGCGCGGGCTCCGCGCCCGCCTTCCACCTGGTGATCCCGAGCCTGCCCGGCTTCGGGTTCTCCGGCCCCACCCGGGAGACCGGCTGGGAGTACCGGCGTATGGCGGCGGCCTTCGCCGAGCTGATGCGGCGTCTCGGCTACGACGCGTACGGGGTGCAGGGCGGCGACTGGGGCTCGGCGATCTCCCGGGAGCTCGGCCGGGTGCACCCCGAGCGGGTGATCGGCGTGCACCTGAACCTGATCCCGGGCGGCGCGGCGGAGAGCGAGCCCACCGAGGAGGAGCTCGCCGGGCTCTCTCCCCGGGAACAGGACCGGACGCTGGCCTCCTGGGAGCGGCTTCGCGAGTGGAACCGAGAGCGCAAGGGCTACGCGGACCTCCAGACCACCCGGCCGCAGACCCTCGCGTACGCCCTCACCGACTCACCGGTCGGTCAGCTGGCTTGGATCGCCGAGAAGTTCAAGGAGTGGACGGACACTGCGGACCGGTCCGAGGACGCCGTCGACCGCGACCAACTGCTCACCAACGTGATGCTGTACTGGCTCACCGGGACGGCCGGGTCCTCGGCCCGGCTGTACTACGAGCGCACCCACGCCGACTACTGGGGACGGCCGGCCGAGCCGTCGACCGCGCCGACCGCCGTGGCGCTGTTCCCGGCGGAGAACTTCCTGGTCCTGCGCCACATCGCGGAGCGGACCAACAACATCGTGCGCTGGACCGAGCTGGACCGGGGCGGCCACTTCGCCGCGATGGAGCAGCCGGAGCTGCTGGCCGCCGACATCCGGGCCTTCTTCGGGCAGCTCGGCGCGGCGGCCGGGGCGTGAACGGGCGGTGCCGCCTCCTGCGGGGAGGCGGCACCGGTCGGGCCCGCGCGGAGGGGCCGGTCAGGCCCGGGCGGGGGCGGGCTGGGCGAGGGCCCCGTACAGCAGGATGTCGAGGATGGCGAGCAGCTCCTTGGAGAGCGCCCCCTTGCGGCCGGGCTGCATGCACCAGCGGTACAGGGTGCCGAGGTAGAGGTCGCGCAGGGCGTGGCCGACCCGGTCGGCGTCGGTGCCCTCGCGGAACTCGCCGCGGACCACGCCGTCGGCGACCAGTTCGGAGAACAGCTCTGCGAGGTACGGCTCTTCGAGCAGTGGCCGGCCGGCCCGCACCCAGGCCATCAGCACGGCCCTGGTCTCCTTCTGGTCCTCGTCGTTCATCTTCCCGAGGGCCCGCATGCAGGCCTGCAACCGGGTCCGAGTGGCACCGGCGCCCAGCGCGTCCGCGGCGAGCGAGTCCCGCAGCTGGTCGCGGCGCATCTCGCCCCACGTCCCGAGCAGGTCCTCCTTGCGCTGGAAGTAGTTGAAGAAGGTGCCGCGTGCGACGTCGGCGCGTTCCGCAATCTCGTCGATCGAGGTCTCGTCGTAGCCCTGTTCGGTGAACAGCGTGAGCGCGGCGGTGTAGAGGCGCTCTCTGACCCGAAGTTTGTTGCGCTCGCGGCGCCCGAGGGGCGCCGCCTCCGGCGCGGCTTCAGCTCGCGTGGAGTTCAACGGGGTCTCCGATCGATGGTGTCGTGTCGGGGAGGGCACACTCCCCCCCGACTCGGTGCACCTCAGTTTAACTATGATTCACAGTCGAAGTTGTACTCCGGCAAATACGGGTCGGGCTGTGAGAGGTCTCACCCGATCGTCGCCAGCAGGCCGTTGAGGCTCTCCGTGCCGAGCAGCCGGCCGGCGGTGAGGTCCACTCCGCAGTCCGAGCGGATCTGTGCCCGCAGCTGTGCGGCCATCAGCGAGTCCAGCCCCAGGTCGCGCAGCGAGCGGCGGCGGTCGATCTCCGCCTCGGGCAGGTCGAGCAGCCGGGACACCCGGTGCAGCACCACGTCGTTCGCGGCGCGCGCGGCGGGGGCCGGGGCCGGCCCGGCGGTCCCGGCCGCCGCCGGAACCGCGCCAGCTTCGACCGTCGGCGGGGCGACCGACGGGGCGACCCGCGCGGCGGGCCGGGGGCCGGGGCGCGGTGCCGGAGCGACCAGCTCGATGTCCAGGAACTCGACCAGCGCCGAGCCGTCGGTGGCGAGCAGCAGCACGTCGCCGCGGGCCGACCGGCCGCCCGGGCCAGGGGTGACGCGGCACAGGCTCCAGTACTCGTCGGGGAGGGCGACGTGGCGCCGTACGGTGCCGAAGCCGACCGGCAGGTAGCCGGCGCCGGACGGGTAACCGGCCAGCATGGCCAGCAGCCCGGCCTCCCAGCCGACGGCCGCTGCGGCACCCTCGCGGCGCACCATGGCGACCACCCGGCCGCCGCGCCGCCAGAGGTGCTCGACCTTCCGCAGCCCCGCCCCGACCTGGAAGCCGCGCTGCGCGGCACCCTCGTACAGGGCGTCGGCGGACAGGTACTCGCGGTGCCGGGCCAGGCTGGTCTCCAACAGTTCGCGCCGGTCGGGCGCGGCGCCGGCGGCCGGCTCCAGGCGGCCGCCCGCGCAGAGCTCGCGGGGCGCCCCGGTGCCCAGACTCGCCTCCACCCGGACCCCGCGGGACCCGTCCGGTGCGGGCGCGTCCACGGTGACGACCAGCACGGCGGCCGGGACGTCGGCGAGGGTGAGCCCGGCATCGCCCAGCCGCACCCCGGTCAGCACGAACCGCGTCCCGGGTGCGGCCTCGTCGGCGGCGGCGAGCGCGGCCTCCAGGAAGACGGCGGGGAAGACCGGCTCCGTACCGCGCACCGCCACCCCGGCGCCGGTGCCCGGCAGGCCGAAGCCGTCCAGCCGGTACTCGCGCACCAGCGGCGCGGGCACGTCGGTCGCCGCGGCCCGGCGCAGCCGGGTGGCGTCCCAGGGGTATCTGGGCAGCGGCACCGCAGCGGGCTCGAAGCCGTACCAGCGCGACCAGTCGACGGCGGCGCCCTGGGCGAACGCCCGGCCGACCGCCTCCAGCAGCAGCACCGTCTCGTCGCCGCCGCGCCGCAGGGTGGCGACGGCGGCCGCCGCGCCGCCGCCCTCGGTGACCGTCTCGTCGATCGCCGCGGTCAGCACCGGGTGCGGGCTGACCTCCAGGAACACGGTGTCGGCCTTGGCCAGGTGCCGGACCGCGTCGAGGAAGCGGACCGGGCGGCGGAGGTTGTCCAGCCAGTAGCCCGGGTCGAGTTCCTCGCCGGTGACGGGGGCGGCGGTGACGCTGGACATCAGCTCGGTCCGGGCCGGGCGCGGCGCCAGGCCGTCCAGGGCAGCCAGCAGGTCGGCCCCGATCAGGTCCATGTCCGGGGAGTGCGAGGCCACCTCGACCTTGACCAGGCGGCAGAGCACTCCGGCGCCCTGCAGCCGCCCGGCGATCGTGGCCAGCGCGGCCGGCGGGCCGGCCAGCACGGTGGACGACGGGGAGTTCCGGGCCGCCACGCACACCGCGGCGAACTCCGGGTCGGAGGCGAGCACCTCCTCGGCACCCTCGGCGGAGAGCTCGACCGCGAGCATGGCGCCGCGCCCGGCGAGCCGGCGCATCAGCCGGCTGCGGCGGCAGATCACCGCGGCCGCGTCCGCCAGGTCGAGGGCGCCGGCGCTCTGGGCCGCGGCGACCTCGCCCATGCTGTGGCCCACGCACACCTCGGGGGTCAGGCCGGCCTCGCGCAGGGCCGCGTCCAGGGCGACGCCGACCGCCCAGAGCGAGGGCTGGACCCGGTCCATGTCGGTGGGGAACTCGTCGACGTGGCTGAGCAGGTCGACCACCGACCAGCCGAGCTCCCGGTCGATCGCGGCGTCGCACTCCATCAGCTTCTCCCGGAAGGCCGGGGAGGTCTCCAGCAGCCGGCGGCCCATGCCGGGCCACTGGGCGCCCTGGCCGGGGAAGACGAAGGCCAGTCGGCGGGGCCCGCCGAAGCCCGCCTCGGCAGTGCCGCCCTCGGGGATCGCCGTCCCGGCGGCCAGCTTTCGCAGGCGCTCGGCCACCACTTGGTGGCTGTCGCCGCGGACCCAGAGCCGGTACGGGTGGACGTCGCGGCGCAGCGCGGCGGCCGCGCACAGGTCGGCGAGCGGCAGCTCGCGGCCGGGCCCGTCGGTGAGGTGGGTCGCCCAGTCCTCGGCCAGCCGGGTCAGCGAGCGGGCCGAGCGGGCGCTGAGCACCAGCAGCTGTTCGGCGGTGCCGCGGCGGCTCGGGGCGGGCGCGGACACGGCGGGGGCGACCGGGGTGGCCGGGGCGGGGAGGTACTCGCCGACCACCACATGGGCGTTGGTGCCCGAGATGCCGAAGGAGCTGACGCCGAGCCGGGCCCGGTCGGCGCTCCTGCGCAGCGGGGTGGTGCCGGTGACGACGGCGACGCCGAGCCCGTGCTGTTCGATCACCGGGTTGGGCTCCACGCAGTGCAGGGAGGCCGGGATGACACCGTGCCGGGCGATCAGCACGGCCTTGATCAGCCCGGCGATGCCGGCCGCGGACTCGGCGTGGCCGATGTTGGTCTTCACCGAGCCGGTCAGCAGCGGGCGGGCGCGCGAGCGGGCCGTGGCGGCGGCGAGCGCCTGCAGTTCGACGGCGTCACCGACCGCGGTGCCGGTGCCGTGCGCCTCGACGTAGTCGAGGTCCTGCGGGGAGATGCCGGCGGTGCGACAGGCGGCGCGCAGCATGTCGATCTGGCCGCTGATCGCGGGCTGCAGCAGGAGTCCGCTGCCCCGGCCGTCGTTGGTGACGGCGCTGCCGAGCAGGGTGGCGAGGATTCGGTCCCCGTCCCGTTCGGCGTCCGACAGTCGCTTGAGCACGACCACGCCGACGCCGTCGCTGCGGACGAAGCCGTCGGCACCGGCGTCGCCGAAGCGGCAGCGGCCGGCGGGCGACAGCATGCTGCCCTGGGAGTAGGCGATGGCGTCGTGCGGGGAGATGACGAAGTTGACGCCGCCGGCGAGGGCGAGGTCGCACTCCCCGGCGAGCAGGCTCTGCCGGGCCTGGTGCACGGCGACCAGGGAGGAGGAGCAGGCGGTGTCGAGCACCACGCTGGGGCCGAAGAGGTCGAAGGCGAAGGAGAGCCGCCCGGCGGTGACGGCGCGCAGCCGACTGCCCGCCACGTCACGGACGTTCGGGCCGGTGTCGGAGCGGGTCGCCTCCGAGTACTCGGCGGTCGCCTGGCCGATGAACACGCCAGCGTGGGTGCCGGCCAGGGTCGACGGGCGAATGCCGGCGTCCTCGAACGCCTCCCAGGTGGCGTGCAGCAGCAGCCGCTGCTGGGGGTCGATGACCCGGGCCTCGGCGGGCGATATGCCGAAGAAGCCGTAGTCGAAGGAGAAGGGGTCGGCGACGAAGCCGCCGTGCCGGGAGGCGGTCCGGCCGGGGACACCGGGGGTGGGGTCGTAGTCGGCCCCGACGTCGAACCGTTCCGCGGGCACCACGGTGATCGAGTCCAGCTGGGCGATCAGGTTCTCCCAGAGCTGCTCCGGATCGTCCGCTCCTGGGAAGCGACACCCCATGCCCACGACGGCGACCTCGGTACTTGCGTGCTGGTGTGAGTGCTCCATGGGTTGGCCCCATCTCGGTAGGAGAAGACCGGTAGTGTGCATGACAGAGCGCGACTCAAGGGCGATCTGGATCCAAACTTACACCGGAACTCAAGTTTGTTCACGGGGTTCTGTCGATGGACTTGGAGTCCATCCTTCGAACCGCATCAGCGAAGTACCGTGAGGGGAGCAAAATCTGACGCTTGATACCGAAATGCCGACCGCCGCGTACTCCGAGGAGTCCTCGGACACGGCGTGCCGGCGCAGGCTGAACTCAGTTCTGTGACAGGTGCCCGTCCCAGGCATCGAGGACGGCGGCCAACCGGCCCCGGTGGGTGGCGACCCAGTCGGACGGCAGATCGACGGGCACCCGCACGGTCGCCATCGAGGCGAGATCGTCGTCCACCACGACCTCGGGGCAGTCCCGCACGCCGTTCAGGCGGATGAAGACGGAGGGCCCGCGCCGGACATGCGTCAGGGCGACATCCTCACCGGCCTCCAGGCGGTCCAGGGCCTCGGCCCAGGACGTGAGCCGGGACCGGCACAGCGAGAGGGCCAGGCGGCCGGCCACGAACGGAGTGTCGACGACGATCTCCGCAGCGAGCCCACCGGCCGCACCGGGCAAGGGGCCGAGCACGGTGATGCGCACGCTGTTGCCTTCGTCGTCGCACAGCAGCGCCAGATCCAACCGGTGGGCCGCCACCATGCCGCCCCCCTCGGAGTCGAGGCGGTCCTGACGCACTTCCGCCTCGGCCGGCCGACGACTTCCGGCGGGAGCAAGACAGCCCGCCACGACGTCCACGTACCCGTCAGCGGCCCGGCACTCGGGGACGGCCAGGCCGTGCAGGACCAGTTCCAGCACCGACGCCAGCTCACTGCTGAGCCGGCCCGGCCCCTCGCCCCGGGCCGCCCGCCGGGTCCACCGGTAGAGCGCGCCCAGGTAGAGGTCGCGCAGCGCCTGGCCGACCTGCTGGGAGCTGAGCCCGGTGGCGATCTCCCCACGGGCCCTGCCGATCTCGACCAGCTCCGCGAGGATCTCCCCCAGGTAGGGCTCCTCCTCCAACGGCCGCCCGGTCTGCACCCAGGCGGTGAGCATCGCCCGGCTGAGCTCGGGCTCCTCCTCGTTGAGGGCGCCGAGCACGGCCAGGCACTGCCGCATCCCCTCGGCCGAGCCCGGCCGCTCCCGCCCGGAGCCCCACCGCCCGAGGCCCGCCAGCGTGAGCCGCTCCATCAGGCGCTCCTGTCGCGCCTCGACCCAGGCGCTGATCAGGGCCTCCTTGCGCGGGAAGTGATTGAAGAAGGTGCCGCGCGCCACGTCGGCGTGCTCCGCGATGTCCTCCACGGAGGCGCCGGCGTAGCCCTTCTCGCTGATCAGGGTCATGGCCGAGGCGTAGACCCGGTCCCGGACGCGCTGCCGGTTGCGGTCTCGCCGTGTCCCGGCCTGGATCGGAACTTCACCGCGCGCATCCATGGTCCGTCTCCGATTCAGGCCGTCGCTGGGGCAGAGGCAGGGGTCAGGGGTTCAGCAGGTCAGGGTTTCAACGGATCAGGGGGCGTCAGCAGGTCTGCGGCACCGGCGGACCGGCGGCTCAGCCGGCCGGGCTCTGCGGCGGCAGCCCGCCGACGAACGGGTGGTCCCGCTCGGCGGCGCCGAGCTTGGCGGCGCCGCCGGGCGAGCCGAGTACGTCGAAGAAGCCGGCGTTGGACTTCCGGTAGCCCTCCCACTCGTCCGGCAGGTCGTCGTCGTAGAAGATGGCCTCGACCGGGCAGACCGGTTCGCAGGCTCCGCAGTCGACACACTCCTCGGGGTGGATGTACATCGAGCGGGCGCCCTCGTAGATGCAGTCGACGGGACATTCGTCGATGCACGCCTTGTCCTTGACGTCCACGCAGGGCTGCGCGATCACATAGGCCACGTGCTGTTCCTCCTCAGAAGGGGTGCCGGACAGACCCTGGGGCGCGTCGTCAAACTCCCCTCTGCCGGGCGGCGTTGGGGCACACACCCCAACGCCGCCCGGCCGCCCTACGGGCGAACGACGGAAGTCTGAAGACGCCGCCTAGAGCCCGCGCAGGTACGGGGCGTCGCCGCTGCTGCCGACCCCGTCCGGCGCGTGGGCACCGCCGAGGGATCCGCCGGCCGGAGCCGACCTGTGCTCGTAGCTCTCCATCCGGGCCATCTCGCCGCCCGGGACCTCGAATTGTTCCTGCGGCAGATGGGGGTGGGACATCGCATACATGGCAGCCTCCAGTCGGCAGTTCACGGAACTTGAACTTGAGTGCATTTGTTCTTCACCAGGCAAACATAGACTCAAATTCAATGTCAATGGGTCGGCACGGCGGACGGCGCGGCGCTGCGCCCGGCGAGCGGACGGCGGCGGAGCGCGGCGTCGGCGATGGCCGGCGGCGGCCAGGAGGCGTTCGGGTCGTACAGGTTGACGCCGGGCGGGACGATCCCGTCGATCCGGTCCATCGCCGCGTCGTCGAGCAGCAGCGAGGCGCCCTTCAGCGTCGCCTCCAGTTGCTCCAGGGTGCGCGGGCCGATGATCGCCGAGGTGACGCCGGGGTGCGCCGTCACGAAGGCCATGCTCAGCTCGGGCAGGGTGCAGCCCAGCTCGTCGGCCAGCTCGGTGAACCGCTCGACCGCCTCCAGCTTCCGGACGTTGCCCGGGACGCTCGGGTCGAACCGGCTCGGCACCACGGCGGCGCGGCCCCGGGTGAGGTCGACCGGCTGCCCCTGCCGGTAGCCGCCGGAGAGGAACCCGAAGGCGAGCGGGCTCCAGGTCAGCACGCCCATGCCGAGCCGCTGACAGGTCGGCAGCACCGCCGCCTCGGCGCCGCGCGCCAGCAGCGAGTACGGCGGCTGCTCGGTGCGCGGGCGCAGCAGGCCGCGGCGCTCGGCCAGGTGGTGCGCCTCGACCAGGTCCTCGGCGGGGTAGGTGGACAGGCCGTAGGTGCGGATCTTCCCGGCCCGAACCAGGTCGCTCAGCGCGGCGAGGGTCTCCTCCAGGTCGGTCGAGCGGTCGGGGCGGTGGACCTGGTAGAGGTCGATCCAGTCGGTCCGCAGCCGCCGCAGGCTCTCCTCCACGGCCTGCACGATCCAGCGGCGCGAGTTGCCGCTGCGGTTGCGACCCTCGCCCATCTGGAAGTGGAACTTGGTGGCGAGCACGACCTCGTCGCGCCGCCCTTCGAGCGCCTTGCCGACCACGGTCTCGGACTCGCCGGCCGAGTACATGTCCGCAGTGTCGACGAAGTTGATCCCGTGGTCCAGCGCGGTGTGGACGATCCGGGCGCAGTCCTCGTGATCGGGGTTGCCGACGAACCCGAAGTTCATCGTGCCGAGGCAGTACGCGCTGACCTCGATGCCGCTGCCACCCAGGGTGCGGTAGTGCATGGTCCGGCTCCTCATTCAGTCGTGGCGGAGGCCGCGCCGGGGTGCGGACCGGCGCGGTGACAGGGGGTTGGGGGTCCCGACGGTACATGACCCACCTTCTGGCGCAACAGTTCTGACAGTTCGTCAGTCTGCGCACGGGGCGGGCCGGGACCGGCCTTCCATCGCCCAAGGATCCCATTGACATGAACTGGAGTCCATGTTTGACTTCGAGCCGCGAGATGGACATGAGTTCATATTTGATCTCCCGGAAAGGAATCCGGCCATCATTACCCACGATGCGCCCGTATCCCGGTGCCCGGTCACCGGCGGCGCGGCAGCAGACCTGATCGACCCCCGGCTCTACAGCGACGGGGACGCCTGGCGGATCTGGCAGCGGATGCGCGCCGAGCAGACGCTCGGCTGGCACCAGGTCGACACGGACCGAGGATTCTGGTCGGTGGTCAAGTACGCCGACTCCGACCTGGTCCTGCGCGATGCCGCCACCTTCACCTCCGAGCGGGGCACCCTGCTCGACATCCTCGGCACCGACGACCCGGCCGGCGGCCAGCAGCTAGCCGTCACCGACCCGCCCCGGCACACCCCGCGGCAGGCCCGGCTGAAGCGCGCCCTCGCCAGCAAGGCGATCGGCCGCCAGCGCAGCATGATCACCCCGATCGTCCGCGAGCTGCTCGAACCCCTGGGCGACGGCGGCGTGTTCGACTTCGGCGCGGCCATGCTCGGCCTGCCGATGTCGGTGACCGGCACCATGATGGACCTGCCCGAGCAGGACTGGGACTGGCTCACCCGCCTGACCACCATCTGCATCGCTGCCGACGACCCCGACTTCCAGGGGCCGGACGGCAAGGAGGCGACGCTGACGGAGGCCCACCGCGAGCTCTTCGGCTACTTCCAGGACCTCACCCGGCACCGCCGCGAACACCTCGGCGACGACCTGCTGAGCACCCTGATCTCCACCACCTTCGAGGACCGGCAGATGTCGGCGGCCGAGGTCGTCTCCAACTGCTACAGCCTGCTGCTCGGCGCCAACGTCACCACCCCGCACGCGCCGACCTTCGTGATGGCCGAGTTCGCCGAGACCGACGTGCTCACCGACTGGGCGGCCCACCCGGAGGTCCACACCACCGCGTACGAGGAGGCGCTGCGCTGGGCGTCGCCGGTCAACCACGTGCTGCGGTACGCGACCGAGGACACCGTCGTCCGGGACACCGAGATCGGCGCCGGCGAGGCCGTGGTGGTCTGGCTCGGCGCCGCCAACCGCGACGAGGAGGTGTTCGACGACCCGCACACCTTCGACATCCGCCGCAAGCCCAACAAGCACCTGGCCTTCGGCATCGGCCCGCACTACTGCGTCGGCCACAGCGTCGCCCGGGTCACCGTCTCGATCCTGTTCGAGGAACTGCTGGCCGGCTACCAGGACTTCCGGCTGGCCGGGACGCCCGAGCGGCTGGTGTCCAACTTCGCCTCCGGCTACAAGTACGTGCCGATCACGGCCCGTCGGCGGAAGTGAGCCCGGGATGACCGCGACCACGACCGCGAGCGAGGCCGGCACCCGGAGCGCCGACGACCGCTGGTATCCCGCCAACCCCGCGCAGAAGGGGCTGTGGGTGCTCGACCGGGTGGAGCAGCTGCGCCGCACCACCCTGATCCCCACCGTGGTCCGCTTCACCGGCCCGGTCGACGCCCCCCGGCTGGCCGCGGCCGTGCAGTGGGTCCTCGACCGGCACCCGGCGCTGCGCTCGCGCTTCCGGCTCGACCCGGAGCGCAAGCGGGTCGAGTACCGCACCGACCTGGAGCCCGCCCGGGCCGGCGTGATCGACGCCGCCGCGGAGGGCTGGACCGAGGCCGAACTGCCGGAGCTGGTCGATGTGCTGTGCTACGCGCCGTTCGACCTGGCGGCCGAGGCCCCGGCCCGGGCGGAGCTGATCGTGCTCGGGCCCGAGGACGTCCGGCTGGTGCTGACGGTGCACCACATCGTCTGTGACGGCTGGTCGCACTCGCTGATCCTGCGGGAGGTCGAGCAGGTCTACCGGGCCCTCGCCCGGGGGGTGGACCCGGCGCTGCCGGTACCGCCGCACCCCGGCGAGGTCACCGTGGGGCCCGGCACCGAGGAGCTGGCCGAACGGCTGCCGGACGTGCTGGAGCGCCTGGCCGGCGCACCACTGGAGGTCGACTTCCCGTTCCGCCGCCCGGTTCCGGCCGGAGCCGACCCCGACCTCGACGGCGGGACGCTGGCGATCGACCTGGACGAGGAGCTGACCGGCGCGCTGCTCGACACCGCCGCCGCGGCGGGCTGCACCCCGTTCGCGCTCGGGGTCGCCCTGCTCACCGGCACGCTCGCCGGGATCGGCACGCAGCGCGACTTCGTGATCGCCTTCGGCTGGCCCGGCCGGGACGACCCGGCGATCGCGGACGTGGTCGGGATGTTCATGAACACCGCCATGCTCCGGGTCACCCTCGACGGGGACCGCACCACCTGGGGCGAGCTGCTGGCCGGCGCCCGGATCGGCGCGATGGAGGCGTTCATCGACGCCGACGTCCCGCTGGACGCCGTGACCGCGGGCCTCAAGCCGGAACGGACCGTGATCTGGCCGCCGCTGTCGGCGGTGCTGGTCAACCTCAACGAGTCGCCGCGCGACCTCGACCTCGGCCACGGGGTGGTGGGCCGGCTGCTGCCGCTCGACCGCCTCCCCATGAAGTACGACCTCGCCCTGTTCGTCCGGGTGGACGACACCCCGCGGGGCCGGCGGCTCCAGCTGTCCGTGGACTTCACCCGGGCGCTGTTCGACGCCACCGACATCCGCCGACTTCTCGACGCGATGCGGCACAACGCCGCACTCATCGCCCACTCCCTGGAGGAACCCGTGACCGTAGCCGCAACCCCCGCCGTCGACCTGGACGACCCGGCCGCCCGACTGGAGCTCGTACGGTCGCTCTGGCAGGAGGTGCTGAAGCTCGACTCGGTCGGCGACGACGTGAACTTCTTCGAGGCCGGCGGCGACTCGCTGCTGGTGGTGATGCTCGTGGAGCGCCTCATCCAGACCACCGGCCGTGCCCTGAAGACCATGGACCTGTTCCGGGCCGGCACGGTACGCGGCCACGCCGAGCTGCTGGCCACCGCCGGTTCGCCGGCCGGCTCCGGCGCCGCCGGCAGCCGCGACCGCCTGCTGGGCGCGGCCCGGGCGGCCGCCGCCGCGCGCTGACCCCCGCCGCGGCGGGCCCTGCGCCCCACCGCCGGGCCCTGCCCCCGGGCGACACGCGAGCCGCGTCCACCGACCCCTTCCTTCTTGGAGAGCAACTGATGACGCTTCATGACATGGCGTGCTCCGCGCTCGGCCTCCAGCCGGCCGGTGCAGACCTCGGGACGCTGAGCTTCGTCGAGCTCGGCGGGGACTCACTCCGGGCGATGCGGCTCGCGGCCACCGCCCAGGAGGGGCTCGGGCTGCGGCTGGCGATGCGGGACCTGCTCGGCAGCCGCCCGCTGGCCGAGGTGCTGGCCGACGCGGCGGAGTCCCCCGCGGCGCCGGTCGGCGGCCCGGCCGCCGCCACCGACGCGCTGTCCTACACCCAGCGCGGAATGTGGCTGATCGAGAGCATCACCGGCGGATCCCCCTACAACCTGGTGTTCACCTGCTTCGTCGAGGAGGGCAAGCTCGACCAGGGCCTGCTCCAGGAGGCGCTGGACCGCACCGCCCGGCGCCACGAGGGGCTGCGCACGGTCTTCCGGGAGCGCGACGGCGAAGCCGTCCGGCACGTCCTGGACGAGGTGACGCCGCAACTGGTCGACCTGGAGCACGACGTCCTCGACACCGAGTTCGAGGACTACGTCCGGCGGGTCTCGGCCCGGCGCGGGGCGGAGCCCTTCGACCTGGCCGCCGCCCCGGCGCTGCGGCTGCTGTTCTTCGCCAACCCGGTCGGCGGCGGGGCGCTCACCCTGATCGCCCACCACATGCTGCTCGACGGCACCGCTGTCGGCCTGCTGCTCGACGAACTCTTCGCCCATTACCGCGAGTTGGAAGGCGGAGCGGCGGCGGACCAGCAGCCGGCCGTCCCGCTGGGCGCCCTGATCCGGCGCCAGGAGGAGCTCCGCGCGGCCGGCGAGTGGCAGCGCCAGGCCGAGTTCTGGAACGGGCACCTGGCCGGCATACCGACCGTGCTGGAACTCCCCGCCGACCGGCAGCGCCCGGCGATCCAGGACGCGGCCGGCGACCGGCTGCCGCTGGACCTCGGGACCGGCGTCAGCGCCGCGGTGACCGGGCGGGCCCGGCAGCTGGGCGTGACCCCGTTCTCCTTCCTGCTCGGCGCGTTCGGCCTGACCCTGAGCCGCTGGACCGGCACCCGCCGACTGCTGGTCGGCGTACCGCTGCTCGGCCGCGAGACCGGCGAGCTGGCCCGGCTGGTCGGCGTGGCCGGCAACCTGGTCCCGGTGCTGATCGACGTCGACGACGACGCGGACACCGCCGGCTACCTGCGCGGTGTGCACGACTCGGTGGCCCTCGCGATGGACGCCGGCCAGCTCCCCTTCGACGAACTGGTCGCCCGCCTCGGCACTGAGCGCACCCTCGGCTGCCACCCGCTGGTCCAGGCCTGCTTCGGCATGCACGACCAGCTGGTCCCCGAACGGCTGCGCACCGACGCCCTGGTGGTCCGGGTGGAGGAGGGGCACGGCGGCGGTTCGCAGTTCGACCTCACCCTCCTGGTGGGCCGCTCCGAGCCGGCCTACGCGGGCCACGTCGAGTACGCCACGGCGGTCTGGCACCGCGCCGAGGCCGAGGCGTTCGTCGCCGACTTCCGCGCCGCCGTCGCCGAACTGGCCACCGCCGACTCCGCGCTGGAGCAGGTACGCTGCCTGGCACCCGAGCGCCGCACCCTGCTCGACCGGCTGAACGACTCCACCCAGCAGGTACCCGCCACCTCCCTGGACGAGGCGTTCCGAGCCGCCGCCCGGCGCCACCCGGACGCCGTCGCGGTCCGCGAGGGCGACACCGAACTGACCTACACCCAGCTCGCGGCAGCCGTCGCCGAGCAGGCCCGGCTGCTCCGCGCGGCCGGCGTGGTACCGGGCGACACCGTCCTGATCGGCCTGGAGCGCTCGGTCGCCGAGGCGGTCGCCGTGCTCGGCACGGTGTCGGCCGGCGCCGCCTACGTCGGCGTGGACCTCGCCCTGCCCGCGGCGCACACCCGGCAGATCACCGCCAAGGCCGCCCCGGCCGCCGCGCTGGTCCCGGCGGACGCCCGCACCCACGAGGCACTGGCCGGGATCGCGACCGTCGACACCTGGGACCCGGCCTGGCGCCCCGCGCCGGACGGGGATCCGGACCACCCCGCCGCGGACCCCGCGCGGCAGGCCTACATCGCCTTCACCTCCGGCTCCACCGGCGAGCCCAAGGGCGTCAGCGTCCCGCACCGCGGCGTGCTGCGGCTGGTCCTGGACGTCGACTACGTCCGGCTCGGCCCCGGCGAGCGGATGCTGCGGCTGTCGCCGCTGGCCTTCGACGCCTCCACCCTGGAGCTGTGGGGCGCGCTGCTCACCGGCGCCACCCTGGAGGTCCACCCGGCCGGACTGCCCTCCCCGTCCGAGCTGGGCGCCTTCCTGGTCGAACGCGGGATCACCGTCGCCTGGCTGACCGCCGGACTCTTCCGGCTGGTCGCCGAGTTCGCGCCGGACGGCCTCGGCGGGCTGCGCCAGCTCCTCACCGGCGGCGACGTGGTTCCGCAGGACCACGCGGCCCGGATGCTCGCCCGCCACCCCGGCCTGGTGATCACCAACGGCTACGGACCGACCGAGAACACCACGTTCACCACCACCCACTCGGTACGCCGCCCCGAGGACATCGACGGCCCGCTGCCGATCGGCCGCCCGATCCCGGGCACCCGGGTGTACGTGCTCGACGAGCGCGGCCGCCGGGTCCCCCCGGGCGCGGTGGGCGAGCTGTACGCTGCGGGCGACGGCCTCGCCGACGGCTACGTGCACAACGAGGCGGAGACCGCCCGCCGCTTCGGCCGGTTCTCCCCCGAGGTCGACGAGCGCCTCTACCGCACCGGCGACGTCGTCCGCCTCGACACCCGGGGCCGGATCTCCTTCCTCGGCCGCTCCGACCACCAGGTCAAGATCCGCGGCTACCGGATCGAGCTCAGCGCGATCAGCGACGTGCTCGCCACCCACCCGGACGTCCAGGACGCCGTGATGGTGGTGACCGACGACGACAGCGCCGGCAAGCGGATCGTCGGGGCGGTCGTCCCGGTACCGGGCTCCTCGGTGGACGCCGCCGAACTGCGCGACCTGCTCGCCGGGCGGCTGCCCGGCTACATGGTCCCGGTGCTGTGGGCCCTGCTGGAGCGGATGCCGGTCACCGCCAACGGCAAGGTGGACCGCAAGGCCATCCTCGCCGCGGCCGCCCCGGCCGGCACCGGCCGGCCGCGGCCGGCCGGACCCGCCGTCGGGGCCGACCCGGCCGAGCGGGTCGCGGCCCTGTTCGCCGCCGCGATCGAGCGCGCGGGCGGCCACGGCCGGGACGTCCCCGCGGTCGACCGGGACACCGACTTCTTCCGGATCGGCGGCACCTCGCTGGCCGCCGTCCAGCTGATCCGCCTGATCAAGCAGGAGCTCGGGGTCACCCTCAAGCTCCGCGAGTTCCTGCTCAACCCCACCCCGACCGGAGTGCGCGCGCTCGCCGACAAGGCGGCGGCCAAGTGACCGGCCGGACCGTCGAGAGGAGGTGGCGGCCGTGGTAACCGACCGTGCGATCGCCGTGATCGGAATGGCCTGCCGGTACCCGGGAGCGTCGGACGTCCGGGAGTTCTGGGCGAACCTGCGGGCCGGCGTCGAGGGGATCACCCACTTCGACGTGGACGAGCTGCTCGCGGCCGGTGCGGATCCGGAGTACGTCCGGCGGCCCGAGTTCGTCGGGTCCAAGGGCGTCCTGGCGGGCTCCCGCACCTTCGACTGGGGCTACTTCCGCTACCCCCGGGCCGAGGCCGCAGTGATCGACCCGCAGCAACGGGTCTTCCTGGAGTGCGCGGCGACCGCTGTCGACGACGCCGGGCTCGACCCGACCCGCTTCACCGGCCGGATCGGCGTCTACGCCGGCTCCGACCGGACCCCCGCCCCCAGCCCCGACCTCAGCCCGCTGGCCCGGGTGATCAGCCTGGAGAAGGACTTCGTGGCCACCCGGGTGGCGTACAAACTGGGCCTGCGCGGCCCGGCCGTCACCGTCCAGACCGCCTGCTCCACCTCGCTGACGGCCATTCACCTGGCCGTGCAGAGCCTGCTCGGCGGCGAGTGCGAGGTGGCCCTGGCCGGCGGCGTCGCCGTCTCGCCGAAGGGCGAGTGGGGCTTCCACCACGAGCCGGGCGGAGTGCTCTCGCCCGACGGCCACTGCCGTCCCTTCGACGCCCGGGCCGGCGGTACCGTCCCCAGCGAGGGCGTCGGTGTGGTGGTGCTCAAGCGGCTCGACGACGCGCTGCGTGACGGCGACCGGATCGCGGCCGTGGTCCGCGGCTCGGCGATCAACAACGACGGCGCCGAGAAGCTCGGCTTCACCGCGCCGTCGATCCCCGGCCAGGCCGAGGTGATCCGGCACGCCCACAAGGTGGCCGGGGTGGACCCCGGGCAGATCGGCTACGTCGAGTGCCACGGCACCGCGACCCGGCTCGGCGACCCGGTCGAGGTGGCCGCGCTCACCGAGGCCTTCCAGCTGTCCGCCGAGGAAGCCGAGACCTGCTGGCTCGGCTCGGTCAAGAGCAACATCGGGCACACCAGCACCGCCGCCGGCGTCGCCGGCTTCATCAAGACCGTGCTGATGCTCGAACACGGCGAGCTGGTCCCCACCCTGCACTACGAGGACCCCAACCCGCTGCTCGACCTGGACTCCTCGCACTTCCGGGTCAGCACCACCACCCGGTCCTGGGCCCCGGAGCGGCGGACCGCCGGCGTCAGCGCCTTCGGCGTCGGCGGCACCAACGCACACGTCGTGCTGGAGGCCGCACCGCCGCGCCGGCGGGCCGCCGCCGACCGCGGACCGCGGGTGCTCACCCTCTCCGCCACCACCCCCGAGGCGCTGCGCCGGATGCGCACCCGCCTCGCCGAACGGCTGCGCGACGAACCGGAGCTGGAGCTGCCGGACGTCGCCCGCACCCTCGCCGAGCGGCGGCTGCACCCGCTGCGGCAGGGCGTCGCGGTCGCCGACCGGGACAGCGCCGCCGAGGCGCTGCTGGCCGCCCCGGACCCGGTCCGCGGCGACGGCCTGAACAAGGTCGCCTTCCTCTTCCCCGGCCACGGGGTGCTGCGGCACGCCGCGGGCACCGACGCCTACCGCCGGCTCCCGGACTTCGCCCGGGCCTTCGACGAGCTGAACGCCGCGGCCGCCGGCCTCGGCCTCGACCTCTCCCCCTTGGTGGCGGGCGAGGCCGCGCCCGCCGAGTGGTTCGACGAGTTCGTCAATCACCAGGTGGGGCTGTTCACGCTCGGCTACGCGCTGGGCCACCAGCTCCAGGAGTGGGGCGTCAAGCCCGCCGCCATGTTCGGCAACAGCGCCGGCGAGTACGCGGCGGCCACCGTGGCCGGCGTCTGGGCCCCGCAGGACGCAATGCGGCTGGTGTACGAGCGGGCGCTCGCCCTGCGCGCCACCGAGCCGGGCCGGATGGTGGCGGTCAACGCACCGCTCGCAGAGGTCACCGCGCGTGTCCGGCTGGACGGGCCGATCGCCCTCTCCATGCTGGCCCGCGGCGGGGTGGTGCTGTCCGGGCCCGCCGCCGCGATGACCGAACTGCTCGACGGGGACGCCCTGGCCGGGCTGGACACGCGCGTGCTCAACGTCGACCGGGCCGCGCACTGCGACATCCTGCTGCCCGTCGCGGAGCGGCTGACCGAACTGGTCGCCGCCGTCCCCGCCCAGCTGCCGGGCGTCCCGCTGGTCTCCAACGTCAGCGGTGGCTTCGCCGACCCGGCGGCGGTGACCACCCCCGAGTACTGGGCCTCGCAGGTGCGCCGACCGGTCCTGCTGGACGCCGGCATGTCGACCCTGATCGACTCCGGCTGCGACACCTTCCTGGAGCTCGGCCCCGGCGCCACCATGCTCAGCGTCCTGCGCTGGAGCCAGGACTGGGACGGCAGCCGGGCGGCCGTGCCGGTACTCGGTCGGCCCGAGGACGGCGAACTCGGGCTGCAGCGGGCACTCGGCTCCCTCTGGGAGCGCGGACTCGACGTCCTGGAGCCGCCGCTGACCGCCGACGGCACCCGTCCCGCCCTGGTCCCGCTGCCCGGGTACCCCTTCGCCGAGGACGACCCCGAGCTGGAACCGGCCGAGCCCGTCGCCGCGGCCGCCGGAGCGGACGACCCCGACGCGCTGCGCCCGCTGCTGGAGCGGCTCTGGTGCCGCACCCTCGGCGTGGCGTCGGTCCGCGACCAGGACGGCTTCTTCGCCCTCGGCGGGGAGTCGCTGACCGTGCTGTCGCTGCTCAGCCTCCTCCGTGAGCGGGCCGGGATCTCCGTAGTGGCCGCCGAGTTCATGCGGGAGGCGACCTTCGGCCGGCTGCTGGCGCTGGCCGAGGAGCAGCGGGCCCTGACCGGACCGCCCCCGCTGGTCGGCGCGGTCACCCTGCGCGAGGGCACCGGCCGGCCGGTCGTACTGGTCGCCGACGCCGCCGGATCCGCCTGGAGCTACCAGGAGTTGGCGCAGGCCCTGAACACCGGCCGGCCGGTCGTGGCGCTGGAGCCGGTGGACGCCGACAGCGGGCGGGAGACGATCGAGGAGATCGCCGCCCACCACGTCAAGGCGCTGCTCGCGGTGCAGCCCGAGGGCCCGTACACGCTCGGCGGCTGGTCCTTCGGCTCGGTCGTGGCGCACGAGACGGCCACCCGGCTGAGGGCCCGCGGGGCCGAGGTGGACCTGCTCGTCTGCCTGGACTCCTACCTGCCGGGCCGGCCCGGCCAGGCCTTCGGCGCGACCCCCGACTTCCTGCTGGGCCACGCCCGGCTGCTCGGCGGGGCGTACCTCGGGCTCGGAGCCGCCGGCCGGGCCGTCCGGCGCAACCCGGCGCTGCGTCGGCTGCTGCTGGACAAGTTCCGGCTGCTGTCCCGCTACCGGCCGCGGCCGGCCACCTGCCCGGTCGTGGTCTTCAAGGTGGACACCGGCCCGGCCGGGGCGCAGCGCCTGGAGCGCCGGATCGGCGCCATGTACACCGCGGGGGTCCGGGTCCGCGCGGTCGGGGGCGACCACTGGTCGATGCTCCGGCCGCCGCTGGTGGGCCCGCTCGCCGAAGAGCTGTCCGCGGCACTCGCGGACGCGGCCGCGGCGGTCGAGCCGTCGCCGACGGAAGGAGAACACCATGGCGATCGATGACGCACCCCCGATCACCGGGACCGCGGCCGAACCGGTGGCCGGGAGCCCGGCGGCCGAGCGCGGATCCCTGCTGCGCAACCGCAGTTGGCAGGCCTTCTGGGTGGCCGAGACACTGGCGGCGGTCGCCGAGCAGTCCGCGGACATCGCCTACCCGCTGCTGGTGCTGTCCACCACCGGTTCGGCGGCCTACGCCGGGGCGGTGGGCTCGGCCC
Organism: Kitasatospora sp. NPDC057223; assembly: GCF_042669755.1. Lineage (NCBI taxonomy): Bacteria > Bacillati > Actinomycetota > Actinomycetes > Kitasatosporales > Streptomycetaceae > Kitasatospora > Kitasatospora sp. NPDC057223. The sequence continues at coordinate 27,863 of NZ_JBHUWW010000027.1, forward strand.
AGCTGCTGGCCACCGGCGTGCTGTCGGTGGTCGGCGGGACCCTGGCGGACCGCTTCGACCGGCGCCGGATGCTGATGCTGTGCAACTCCGTCCGTGCGGTGCTGCTCGGGGCGTTCTGCTGGATGATCGCGGTGGGCACGGTCCCGATCGCGGTCACCTTCGCGGTGGCGCTGCTCTCCGCCGCCTGCTTCGGCATCACGATGCCGACCCAGATGGCGCTGATCAAGCAGCTGGTCCGGCCGTCCCAGCTGACCGAGGCGACCGCGCAGAACCAGATCCGCTGGTTCGGCGCGATCACCGCCGGTCCGCCGGTGGGCGGTTGGCTGTTCGGGCTGGCCCGGGCGCTGCCCTTCGTGAGCTCGGCGGTGGCCTTCGTGGTCTCCAACCTGCTGCTGATGCTGGTCAAGGTGCCGCCCGCGGAGAAGCGCGCCGCCACCTCGGCCGGCCGCGGCACCATGGAGGGCTTCCGGTACCTGTTCCGCCACCCGGTGCTGCGGCCGCTGATGATCAGCATCACGCTCTCCAACATGGCGTTCAACACCACCGGGATCTTCCTGGCGGTGATCGCGACCGCCAAGGACCGCGGCGCCTCCGACGGGTTCACCGGCATCACCCTGGCCCTGGCCGGCGCCGGCGGTCTGCTGGGCTCGCTGGTGGCCGGCGGGGTGATCAGGCGCACGCCGCCGTCGCTGGTCTTCATGGTCGGCTACGGGATCGGCCCGATCGCGGCGATGGCGCTGGCCGTGGTGCCCGGTGTGGCCCCGCTCGGCGTGATCATCGCCTGCGTGTTCGTCCGGGGCCCGATCATCAGCGCCCTGTTCCTCACCTACGCGGCCAAGTTGGTGCCCGACGACATCCAGGGCCGGGTGCTCGGGGCGATCGTCTTCACCTCGATGGTCGCCTCGCCGATCGGGGTGCTGGCGGTCGGCGCGATCTTCGAAACCGGAGGCTCGTTCTGGGTGTTCGTCATGGTCGCGGTCGTCGCCGCGCTGGGCACCCTGCCCACCTTCACCCGCGGAGTGCGCACGCTCCGTCCGCTCGACGAGATCACTTCCTGAGGCACCACCACCGCCCCTCCCATCCACAGGAGTCGGACCATGACTGACAGCAGCATCCTCCCCCCGGAGTTCTTCACCGACCCGCTGGCCGACCGCAACGCCGTCTACGCGCAGTTGCGCGAGCAGTGCCCGGTCCGCGGCATCAACCACCCGCCCGGCGCCGAGGCGTACATCGTCGCCGACTACGAGCTCGCGCTGAAGGCCTTCGGCGACAGCCGGATCTCCAAGTCGCTGGACAACGCCCCGAAGTGGTTCCGCGACCAGTTGCTCGACGCCAGCCCGGTCCAGGCCAAGAACCTGCTGATCGCGGACGCCCCGGACCACTCCCGACTGCGCAAGCTGGTCAGCAAGTCCTTCGTGCCGCGCCGGATGGAGACCCTGCGCCCGCGCATCCTCGAGATCGCCGACGACCTGATCGACGCCTTCCCGGAGTCCGGCGAGGTCGACCTGATGGAGTTCGCCCGGGTCCTGCCGGTGATGGTCATCTTCGAGTACCTGCGGGTCCCGATCGAGGACCGGGCGATGCTCTACAGCTGGGCCCCGGTCCTCGGCGGCGCGCCGTACCACACCGAGGAGGAGAACCGCCGGCTCAAGGAGGTCAGCGCCCGGTACCAGCAGTACCTGCTGGACCTGCTGGAGTCCCGCCGCGCCGACCTCGGTGAGGACCTGGTCAGCCAGCTGTTGCGGGCCGCCGACGAGGACGTGTTCACCACCGACGAGATCGCCTCGACCATGTCGCTGGTGATCATCGCCGGGCAGCGGACCACCACCAACCTGATCGGCAACGGCCTGTCGGCCCTGCTCACCCACCCCGAGCAGCTGGAACTGCTGCGCGGCAACCCGGAGCTGGTGGTCTCCGCGGTCGAGGAGTTCCTGCGCTTCGAGGCGCCCAGCTACCGGGGCACCCTCCGGGTCGCCGCCCAGGACATGGAGATCGCCGGGGTGGAGATCGGCAAGGAGGCCTTCGTCCACCTGCTGATCGCCGCCGCCAACCGCGACCCCAAGGTCTTCGAGGACCCGGACACGCTGGACATCACCCGCCGGAACAACCGCCACCTGACCTTCGGCCACGGCCCGCACTTCTGCCCGGGTGCCCCGCTCTCCCGGCTGGAGGGGCACCTCGTCTTCCCGACCCTGCTCCGCCGCCTGGAGGGCATCGAGCTCGCGGTGCCCGAGGAGGAGCTGGACTGGGTGTACGACAACTCGGTGAGCCGCGGCCTGGCCTCGCTGCCGATCCGCTACACGCGCCGGCTGCCGCGCACCGCCGACCCCGTGGCCGAGGAGCCCGTGGTCGAGGAGCCCGTGGTCGAGGAGCCCGTGACGGCAGCCGAGGCCGCCGCCGTGCCCGCCGGGGTGTGCCCGTTCACCGGAGCGTCGGCATGAGGGTCCTGGTCCTGGGCGGGACGGTCTTCCTCTCGCACGCCGTCGCCGCCGAGGCGGTACGCCGCGGCCACGAGGTGGTCTGCGCGGCCCGCGGCAGCTCCGGCCGGGTACCCGACGGGGCCCGCCTGGTGAAGGTCGACCGCAACGAGCCGGACAGCGTGCAGGTGCTGGCCGGGGAGCGGTTCGACGCCGTGGTGGACGTGGCGACCATGTCGCACCGCTGGGTGCTGGACGCGCTGCGCGCGGTCGGCGCCCAAGCCGGCCACTGGACCTTCGTCTCCTCGATCAACGTCTACGCGGACGCGGTGACCGCAGGGCAGGACGAGACCGCGGCGCTGCACGAGCCGATCGCCGAGGAGGCCCCGCCGGAGGAACGGATCCAGCACCCGTACCTGTACGGGGCGATCAAGGCGGCCAGCGAGCAGGCCGTCCTGGAGCAGCTCGGCGAACGAGCGTTCGTGGTCCGCTCCGGGCTGATCGTGGGCCCGGGGGACGTCTCGGACCGGTTCGGCTACTGGCCCGCGCGGATCTCCCGCGGCGGGCGGGTGGCGGTGCCCGACGCCGCCGGGCAGATCACCCAGTGGCTGGACGTCCGCGACCTGGCCCACTGGATCGTCGACGCGGGCGAGCAGCGCCTCGGCGGCGTCTTCAACGGCGTCGGCACCGCGCACCGGCTCGGCGACTTCTTCGGCCGGGTGGTCGGGACGGTCGGCGCGCCGGACACCGAGCTCGTGCCGGTCCCCGTCCCGGTGCTGACGGCCGAGCAGGTCGAGTACTGGCGCGGCCCCAAGTCGATGCCGCTGTGGATGCCGGACGAGGACTCCGGGTTCTGCGCCCACGACAACGGCCGGGCGCTCGCCGCGGGCCTGCGCCCCCGGCCGGCCGAGCAGACCCTGCGCGACGTGCTCGCCGACGAGCGCCGGCTCGGGCTGGACCGGGAGCGCAAGGCCGGCCTGACCGACGCCGAGGAGACCGAGCTGCTCAAGGCCCTGGAGGTGTGGTCGTGACCGCGCAGCCCGGCTGGCGCCGGATCGGCGACGGCGACGGCGCCACCGTCCTCGCGGTCGACTACGACTCCGCCGGCCGGCCCGAGGCGGGCTTCGACCGGCTCGCCGCCCAGCCGGCGCTGGCCGGCCTGGCGCTCTGGCACGCCGTCCAGCCGGAGACCGGACCGGACACCACCGCCGAGCACTACCTGCGGCTGTGGCAGCGCCCGCCGGCCGCCGCCGGCCCGGTCGAGGCGGTGCTCGGCTACTGCGTCGGCGCCGTGTTCACCGGAGAGCTGGCCGACCGGATCGCCGAGCGGCAGGGGTTCCGCCCGCAGGTGCTGCTCTTCGACCCCGAGCCGGTCGACCACGGCAGCGTGCTGCGGGACTTCCTGAAGGCGCTCGACGCGATGGCCGTGCTCTCCGAGACCGAGCGCGCGGCGTACCGGGCCCGGGCCGAGGCGGTCCACGCCGCCGGGGTCACCGACTTCGCCGCGGCCGCCGCGGGCATCACGGCGGTCTACGAGGCGGCGGCCGGCGAGGCCTTCGAACGGCTCGGCCTGGACGAGGAGGACAGCGAGGAGCTGCTCGACCTCTTCCGCAGCTACGTCCGCTACCTGACCGCGGCCCGGCAGCTGGCCCCCGAGCCCGGCTGGGCCGCCGCCACCGCGCTGACCTCGGCCGGCTCCAGCCCCGGCGCCCGGTACGCCGGCCGGGAGCTGGGCTTCGACACCACCACCGCGGCCCTGCTGGAGGACGGCCGGGTGGCCGAGACCACCGCCCGGCTGCTGTCCGCGCCCGCCGCAGCGACCTTCGACACCATCCTCCCGTCCCTCGCAGGAGAACGCACATGACCGACATCCTCGACCCCGTAGCCGGGGCGGTCGGCACCGAGCTGCTGTCCGCCGCCGACCTGACCCTGATCGAGGGCTGGAACGCCACCGGCCACCCGGTCCCGACCGCCACCCTTCCCGAGCTGGTCCAGGCGAGCGCTGCCGCCCACCCCGACCGCCCCGCCGTCCGGTACCACGACGTCCGGCTCAGCTACGCCGAGCTGAACGAGCGGGCCAACCGGCTCGCCCGGGTCCTGCTCCGCGGCGGCGCCCGGCGCGGCGACATCGTCGCCATGGTGCTGCCCCGGTCGGTGGACTACATCGTCGGCGCGCTGGCCGTCGTCAAGACCGGCGCAGCCTACCTGCCCGTCGACACCGGCTACCCGGTGGACCGGATCACCCAGGTGCTCGACGACGCCCGGCCGACCCAGGTGCTCACCGTCGCCGCACTGGCCGACTCCGTGCACAGCGCGGCCCGGCTCGTGGTGCTGGACGACGAGGCCACCCGGCAGGAGCTGGCCGCCGCCGACCCGGGCGACCCGGGCGACGCCGACCGGCTCGCCCCGCTGACCCCGGACAACCCGGCGTACGTGCTCTACACCTCCGGCTCGACCGGCCGCCCCAAGGGCGTGGTGGTCGCGCACAGGTCGATCACCAACCGGCTGCACCACATGCAGTCCGAGATCCCGCTCGGGGCCGGCGACCGGCTGCTGCAGAAGACCCCGGCCGGCTTCGACGTCACCGTGCGCGAGGTGTTCTGGCCGCTGATCGCCGGGGCCGAGATCGTGGTCGCCGACCCGGACGGGCACCGCGACCCGGCATACCTGGCCGAGACGATCAGCGCCGAGTCGATCACCGTCTGCCACTTCGTCCCCTCCGGGCTGAAGGTCTTCCTCCAGGAGCCGGAGGCGGCCGGCTGCACCAGCCTGCGCCACGTGGTCTGCGGCGGCGAGGCCCTGCCGGCTGAGCTGCAGGCCTGGTTCGCCTCGGTCCTGAAGGCCCGGCTGCTCAACGTCTACGGGCCGACCGAGGCCGCGGTGGACGTCTCCTCGATGTTCTGCCCGCCCAAGCCGGACCCCGGCCCGGTGCTGATCGGCCGCCCGGTCTGGAACACCCGCCTCTACGTCCTGGACGACCAGCGCCGCCAACTGCCCCCGGGCGTCCTCGGCGAGCTGTTCCTGGCCGGCGTCCAGGTGGCCGAGGGCTACCTCGGGCGCCCCGAACTCACCGCCGAGCGCTTCGTCGAGGACCCGTTCGTCCCCGGCGAGCGGATGTACCGCACCGGTGACCTGGCCCGCTGGCGGGCCGACGGGATGATGGAGTTCTTCGGCCGGATCGACCACCAGGTGAAGATCCGCGGCTTCCGGGTCGAGCTGGACGAGATCGAGTCGGCCGTGCTCCGCGAGCCCGAGGTCGGCCAGGCCGCCGTGATCGTCCGCGAGGACATCCCGGGCGACCAGCGGCTGGTGGCCTACCTGGTACCGGCGGCCGGGGCGGTGCCCCACCCGGAGCGGCTGCGCGAGCGACTGGCCCGCGAACTGCCCGACTACATGGTGCCGAGCGCCTTCGTCCAGCTCGCCGAGCTGCCGCTGACGCCCAACGAGAAGCTGGACCGGACCGCGCTGCCCCGCCCCGGGGCCGCCGCCGAACGCACCGGCCGGGCACCGAGCAGCCTGGCCGAACTGCTGCTGGTCGGCCTGTTCGCGCGCTTCCTGGACCTCCCCGAACAGGGCATCGAGGTCACCGACAGCTTCTTCGACCTCGGCGGCAACTCCCTGCTGGCCACCCAGGTGATCGGCGAGATCCGCAGGTCCACCGGGATCCGGCTGCGGCTCACCCAGGCCTTCCGGACGCCGACCGTCGAGGCCCTGGCCGCCCAGCTCGCCTGACCGGCGGGCACCCGGCCGGCAACGGCTGCGACAACCCAACTTCCACAGCAGAACGGGGTCGGAAAGGTGCGCACACTCAAAGTAGCTCTCCTCGGATGCGGCGTCGTAGGCGCCGAGGTGGCGCGTCATCTCGCGCTCCACCAGGACGACCTGACGGCCCGGATCGGGGCCCGGGTGGAACTGGTCGGCATCGCCGTCCGGCGGCCCGACCGGCTCCGCCCCGGCGTACCCGAGGACCTGGTCAGCACCGACGCCGCCGCCCTGGTGGCCCGGGGCGACCTGGACGTCGTGGTAGAGGCCATCGGCGGCATCGAGACCGCGGGCGCGCTGATCCGCAGCGCGATCGGGCACGGTGCCTCGGTGGTCAGCGCCAACAAGGCGCTGATCGCCGCCCAGGGCGCCGAACTCCACCGGGCCGCCCGGGAAGCCGGCACCGACCTCTTCTACGAGGCCGCCGTGGGCGGGGCGATCCCGCTGCTCCGGCCGCTGCGGGAGTCGCTGGCCGGCGACCGGGTGAACCGGGTGATCGGGATCGTCAACGGCACCACCAACTTCATCCTCGACAAGATGGACTCCACCGGCGAGGAGTACGAGGCGGCGCTCAAGGAGGCCACCACGCTCGGCTACGCGGAGGCCGACCCGACGGCCGACGTGGAGGGCCACGACGCCGCGGCGAAGGCCACGATCCTGGCCGGCCTGGCCTTCAACACCCGGGTCACCACGGACCAGGTCTTCGTCGAGGGCATCACCGGCGTGACCGCCGCGGACATGGCCGGCGCCCGGGCCATGGGCAGCGTGGTCAAACTGCTGGCCATCTGCGAGCGCCACCCGGACGGCGAGTCCGTCACCGTCCGGGTCCACCCGGCGATGATCCCCCGCGAGCACCCGCTGGCCTCGGTCCGCGGCGCCTACAACGCCGTCCTCGTGGAGGCGGACGCGGCCGGCCGGCTGATGTTCTACGGGCCCGGTGCGGGCGGCGCCCCCACCGCCAGCTCCGTCCTCGGCGACCTGGTCGGCGCCTGCCGCAACCGGCTCGCCGGGACGGCCGGCTCGGGCGACGCCGTCTACCGGGAGCTCCCGGTCCGGCCGATGGGCGAGGTGGTCACCAGCCGGCACATCGAGCTGGACGTCGAGGAACGCCCCGGTGTGCTCGCCGCGGTGGCCGCGGTCTTCGCGGAGCACGGCGTCTCGGTGGACACCGTCCGCCAACACCGCGGGTCGACAGGCACCTCCCTCACCGTGGTCACGCACCGGGCCACGGACGCCGCCCTGGCCGCGACCGTCGAGGCGGTCGCGGGGCTGAGCCAGGTCCGGGCGGTCACCAGCACGATGCGCGTCGAGAGCCGCTGAGCCGGCCCGGCGCGCGCACGTCCCCACCGATCACGAATCGCTTGGAGAACAGGTGGTAGCGATGGACCGAACGTCGGCGACCGAGACCCGGCACGCCGTAGTCGATTCAGGAGCCCTGTACCAGCTCGCGTCCGGCCACTCGCCGGCCGCGGTCGAGCTCCGCAAGCAGGTGCGCACCGGCGACCTGCACCTGACCGTCCCGATGGCCGCGTTCTCGGTCAGCTCCAGCATGCGCACCTGCTGGGACAACGAGTGCCGGCTCGACCACCCGGACGACGGGACCGACGCCCTGCGCGATCTCCTCGACCGCCCCGGGATCGAGATCCGCCAGCCGACCGCCGACTTCGCGCTCACCGCGGGCAGCCTGTACGCCGGCTGCGTCGACCGGCGGGTGGTCGGGTCCGAAGTGCTGGCGGCCTGCCACTCGGTGCTGCTCGCCGATCAGGAGAGCGTCCCGCTGATCTCGACCGCCAGCGCCCGCTACTGCTACGTCCCGCTGTCGTCCTGGGACGCCGCCACCCAACTCGTCTTCGTCTAAGGACTGCCATGATCGTCGAGAGTCCCGTGCGGTCCGAGCCGGCCGCCAAGCCCGTCAGGTCGCTGGACCGGGTGATCATCCGCTTCGCCGGCGACTCGGGCGACGGCATGCAGCTCACCGGTGACCGCTTCACCTCCGAGACGGCGGCGTTCGGCAACGACCTCTCCACACTGCCGAACTTCCCCGCTGAGATCCGCGCCCCCGCCGGCACCCTGCCCGGCGTCTCCTCCTTCCAGCTCCACTTCGCCGACCACGACATCCTCACGCCCGGCGACGCGCCGAACGTGCTGGTCGCGATGAACCCGGCCGCGCTCAAGGCCAACCTGTCCGATCTGCCGCGCGGCGCCGAGATCATCGTGAACACCGACGAGTTCACCAAGCGCGCGCTGGCCAAGGTCGGCTACACCACCGACCCGCTCGACGACGGGACGCTCACCGCCTACCGCGTCCACCCGGTGGCCCTCACCCATCTGACGGTGGGGGCGCTGAAGGACAGCGGCCTGGCCCGCAAGGACGCCGAGCGGGCGAAGAACATGTTCGCCCTCGGCCTGCTGTCCTGGATGTACCACCGGCCCACCCACGGCACCGAGACCTTCCTGCGCCGGAAGTTCGCCGGGAAGCCCGACATCGCCGAGGCCAACATCACGGCGTTCCGCGCCGGTTGGAACTACGGCGAGACCACCGAGTCCTTCGCCGTCTCCTACCAGGTCGCCCCGGCGGCCAAGGCGTTCCGGCCGGGCCGCTACCGCAACATCTCCGGCAACCTGGCCCTCTCCCTGGGCCTGGTCGCCGCCGCCCGCTGCTCCGAACTGCCGCTGTTCCTCGGCTCGTACCCGATCACCCCGGCCTCCGACATCCTGCACGAGCTGTCCAAGCACAAGAACTTCGGGGTACGCACCTTCCAGGCCGAGGACGAGATCGCCGGCATCGGCGCCGCCCTGGGGGCGGCGTTCGGCGGCGCCCTCGGCGTCACCACCACCTCCGGCCCCGGCGTGGCGCTCAAGTCCGAGACCATCGGTCTCGCCGTCTCGGTCGAACTCCCGCTGCTGATCGTCGACGTCCAGCGCGGCGGCCCGTCCACCGGCCTGCCCACCAAGACCGAGCAGGCCGACCTGCTGCAGGCCATGTTCGGCCGCAACGGCGAGGCCCCGGTACCGATCGTCGCCCCCGCCACCCCCAGCGAATGCTTCACCATGGCCGTCGAGGCAGCCCGGATCGCCCTCGCCTACCGCACCCCCGTCTTCCTGCTCTCGGACGGCTACCTGGCCAACGGCTCCGAACCCTGGCGGATCCCCGAGCTCGACGAACTCCCCGACCTTCGCGTTGAGTTCGCCACCGAGCCGAACCGGCCCGACGGCACCTTCTGGCCCTACCAGCGCGACCCCGCCACCCTCGCCCGCCCCTGGGCGGTGCCCGGCACGCCCGGCCTCGAACACCGGATCGGCGGCATCGAGAAGCAGGACGGCTCCGGCAACATCTCCTACGACCCGGCCAACCACGACTTCATGGTCCGCACCCGGCAGGCCAAGATCGACAACATCTCCGTCCCCAGCCTGGACGTCGACGACCCGGACGGCGACGCCCGCGTCCTGGTCCTCGGCTGGGGATCCACCTACGGCCCGATCGCCGCCGCAGTACGCCAGGTACGCGCCGGCGGGGGCAAGGTCGCCCAGGCCCACCTGCGCCACCTCAACCCCTTCCCCGCCAACCTCGGCGCCGTCCTGCGCCGCTACCACCGGGTGCTCGTCCCCGAGATGAACCTCGGCCAACTCGCCCTGCTGCTGCGCGCCAAGTACCTGGTCGACACCCGATCGTTCACCCAGGTCTCCGGCATGCCGTTCAAGGCCGACCAGCTGGCCGCCGCCATCGAGTCCGAGATCGGCCTGGAGCCCACCGATGCCCACTGAACTGCAGCTCACGGCAAGGGACTTCAAGTCCGACCAGGAGGTGCGCTGGTGCCCCGGCTGCGGGGACTACGCGATCCTCGCCGCCGTCCAGTCCTTCCTCCCGGAACTGGGCATCGCACGGGAGAACATGGTCTTCGTCTCCGGCATCGGCTGCTCTTCCCGCTTCCCCTACTACCTCAACACCTACGGGATGCACTCCATCCACGGCCGAGCCCCGGCCATCGCCACCGGCCTCGCCGCCGCCCGCCCCGACCTCTCGGTCTGGGTGGTCACCGGTGACGGCGACGCCCTGTCGATCGGCGGCAACCACCTGATCCACGCGCTGCGGCGCAACGTCAACCTGAAGATCCTGCTGTTCAACAACCGGATCTACGGCCTCACCAAGGGCCAGTACTCCCCGACCAGCGAAGCCGGGAAGATCACCAAGTCCACCCCGATGGGCTCACTGGACGAACCCTTCCGCCCGCTGTCGCTGGCCATCGGCGCGGAGGCGAGCTTCGTCGCCCGCACCATCGACTCCGACCGCCAGCACCTGCAGTCCGTACTCCGGGCCGCGGCGCAGCACGAGGGCACCGCCCTGGTGGAGATCTACCAGAACTGCAACATCTTCAACGACGGCGCCTTCGAGACCCTCAAGGACCCGGCCACCCGCGACACCGCCCTGCTCCGCCTCGAACACGGGCAGCCGTACCGGCTCACCCCGGACGGCGAGGAGACCGTCCACGACGTCACCGACCCCGACCCCACCCGCGCCTTCGCCCTCTCCCGGCTCTCCACCCCCACCCCGATCGGTGTACTGCGCGACATCGAGCGCCCTGCCTACGACCGGCAGCTCAACGCGCAAGTGGACGAAGCCGTCCGGCGCCACGGCGAAGGCGACCTGGCCACCCTGCTCGCCGGCCAGGACTCCTGGACCGTGCCGCAGCCCGCCGGGAGGGCCCTGTGACACCCGTCCTCACCGAGGCCGCGACCCCTGCCGCTGCCGCTGCCCCTGCCCCTGCCCCTGCCCCTGCCCCTGCCCCTGCCCGGGGGTCGGCCCCGGCCCCGGCTCCGACTCCAACTCCGACCCCGAGCTGGCTACGGAGCTTCACCAGCACGACAGGCGGCGGCACCCGGCTGGTCGCCCTACCGCACGCCGGCGGATCCGCGTCGGCCTTCCGCTTCCTCTCACAGGCGCTCGCCCCCGACCTCCCGGTGGTGGCCGTCCAGTACCCCGGCCGCCAGGACCGCTTCCACGAACCGGCGGTCACCGACATCCACCGGCTCGCCGACCTCGTGGTGCAAGCCCTCGAACCGCACCTGGACGAGCCGCTCGCCCTGTTCGGCCACAGCATGGGGGCGAGCATCGCCTTCGAGACCGCCCTGCGCCTCGAACGCCTGGGTGTGACTCCGACCGCGCTGATCGTCTCCAGCCGCACCGCCCCGGGCATCGGCCTGGGCCGCCCGCACACCGTGCACGAGCTCGGCGACGCCGAACTACTCGCGGAACTGCAGGCGTTCGGCGCCGTCGGCCCGCTGATCACCGAGGACCGGGAGCTGCTGCGGTACACCCTGGAGCTGGTCCGCACCGACTACCGGGCCGTCGAGTCCTACCGCCCGGTACCGGGCAGCCGGGTCCACTGCCCGGTGAGCGTCCTGGTGGGCACCCGCGACCCACGGGTCTCCCGAGCCCAAGGCGCCGCCTGGCAGGACTGGTCCGCCCGGGAGATCGCCCTCCACCTGTTCGAGGGCGGCCACTTCTTCCTGGAAGACCACGCAGACGCCATCACCGCCCTGCTCCGCACCGCCCTACGAACCACCCCCACCGCCGCCTGACCGACCGCCGCACCTGAAAACGCACACCCGTCCCGCCCGGCCCACCCACCGGGCGGGACATCCTGTTGTGCGGTGTCTCGCCGGGGAAAGCCACCGAGGAGACGTCGCGGAGCAGGCGCAGCAGGTTGTCGATGCTCAGGTCCGCATGCACCTCCGCAGTTCCCTGAGCGCGGTGCAGCAGCGCGGCCCCGGCGCCGTACACCGCCTGGCGGCGTGCCAGGAGGAGTTGTGGCTTCACAGTCCAACGGGCTCGGGAATCGCAGTTCGGTGCCCAGCTGGGGCCAGTGCCGGACAGTCGGTGCAGCCGGTCTCGCCGCCCGTGTACATCAGGCCTTCGTCCCTGACCTGGTTGACCGGCGCACCGATGCGCAGTCGTTCGACCAGGTCGGGGTTGGCGAGGAAGGAGCGGCCCAGCGAGACCAGGTCGGCTCCTGCCGCGAGGAGTCGCTCGCCTTCACGCTTTCCGCCGTCGGCGGGCAGGGGCTGTCCCCAGCCGAGGACCGGGTTGGCGATCAGCATGCCCGTCCAGGTCTTTCGGATCTCCTGGAAGGGGGGGCTGGTCCGGATCGGCGAAGACCACGTGCAGGTAGGCGAGTCCGGTATCGGCCAGGGCGGTGATCAGCGCGGGATGGATCTCCTCGGTGTCCCCTTCCTGGATGCCGTTGACGGTGATCCCGGGTGCGATCCGCACGCCGACGCGAAGCCCGTGGACAATGCGGCGCCGGCGCCGTGCTCCGCTGCGGTACCAGTGGTCTTCGCCGGCGGGGCGCCCGTCGGCGACTTCCAGCGCCGGCCGGCGGTCAGCGGCTTCGGCCGGGGGTCGTCGGGCCGCCAGTCGCAGCACCGGACGAGGCCGGGAGCAAGCAGCTCCAGGCCGTTGAAGAGCCGTGCCAGCTCGTCGTGGGTGGAGAAGACGCCACTGCCCATCATGCTGTGCAGGAACATGTCCTCCATCTTCCGGGCGGTCCCGCTGTGTTCGTCCTCCGGGTCCAGGAAGTGGCTGATCGCCACGTACGAGCCGGACGGCAGCGCGTCGATGTAGGCGCGCATCATGTCCTGGCGGGTGCGTACGCCCTCGCCGTTGTAGTGGTGCAGCGTGCCCAGCTGAAGCAGCGCGATCGGTCTGTCCCAGTCCAGTGCGGTCCGTACGGTCCTGTCCCGCAGCAGGGCCTCGGGGTCGAAGATGTCCCCGGCGACGACGGCGGTCCGCTCGTCGCCCTCCAGCAGGGCGCGGCTGTGGGCCAGCACCATCGGGTCGTTGTCCACGTAGACGACCCGTGCCTGCGGGTTGGCGCGCTGCACCACGGTGTGGGTGTTCTCGGCGGTGGGCAGGCCCGAGCCGCAGTCCAGGAACTGGGTGATTTTGCCCTGGGCGGCCAGGTACCGGCAGGTGCGGATCAGGAAGGCGCGGTTCTCGACCGCGAGGTCCACGGCTTCGGGGGCGGCCTTCAGCACCCCTCGAACCACATCACGGTCCACCTCGTAGTGGTCGGTGCCGCCCAGGAAGGCGTCGTACACCCTGGCGATGCTCGGCCGCGTCGGGTCGATGTACGGGGGAACGGACTCGTCGGAGATCGTCTGTGACACGCCAACGGACTCTAGACCTGAGACGGGGAATCCTCTGGCAGCGAATGCCCGAGACGCACACGGCTCACCCGTTCGTGTGACCGCCGGCCTTCTCCGCTCCCGGCCTCTGGGCGGCCTTGATGCCGGCCTCGAAGCGGCTGCCGGCCCCCAGAGGCTCCATGACCTGCCGCTACTTGCCGGGGGGTCCGAGCCGGCGGGCAGTCCAACCGGCCGCGTGCCAGGGTTCGGGGTTCAGGTTGGTGCGGTAGTCGACCAGCAGTGGGTTGACGGGATGGCCCACCAGGGCCGCCGGGTCAGCCTGCCGGTACGGGGCCATTCGGTCGCCGGGACGACCGGCTCGGCCTCGTCGAGGGCGGCCGGCAGCTCGGTGTCACTCGCGCCGCGAGTTCGCCGCCCGCCGAACCGGTGCCGGCGCCCTGAGGAACTGACCGCCGCCCTCCTCGGCGGCGGGCCCCTGGGGGTCGCACTCCCACCGACTCGCCGCCGGGGATTCAACCTCTGCAGGGAAGCCAAGCCTGGTAGCGGAAACTGGCGAACTTTTCGTGCGACTTGTGAAGGCCCAGGTCGCAAACGCTCCGCAGTGCGTCAAAGCCTTGACAAGACTGACTGTCAGGAAGGTTTCCTGTCAAAAGCATTGACGTGGTGTCGTGCACACGCGCAGACTCCGGTCTGCTCGCCACCGAAGTTCCCGGCGGCGAGCCGGTCTTCGGCTGCCGACCCGCAGGCTGCACGGCGGACCGTCAACCCTGCGGCCTGCCCGGCCCGGCAACCACGAGGCACTGGGCGGGACGGAGCGGCCGGCCGCGACGCCACGCGGGGCGCGCCCGGTCCGCGCCCCGAGCAGCACCGGATGCACCGCCCCCTTCGACCGCTGTCCGACCCGAGGAAAGGACACTGCCATGACCAGACCCCACCCGAGGACACCCCGGCGGACCATACGCCGGACGGGCACGCTGCTGCTCCGGCTCCTCGCCCTGAGCGCCGTCGTGCTGGGACTGCAGGCGGCGCCGGCGCACCATGCCCGGGCCGCCACGCCGTTCAAGGTGCTCGCCTTCTACGACGGCACGTACGACGCCGCGCACATCAGCTTCGACCGCGAGGCCAACTCCTGGTTCCCGCAGCAGGGCGCCACCCACGGCTTCACCTACACCGCCACCACCGACTGGAGCCAGCTCAACACCGCCAACCTGGCCAAGTACCAGGTGGTGATGTTCCTCGACAACTATCCGCAGACCGCCGCCCAGCGCTCGGCGTTCCAGAGTTACGTGACCAACGGCGGCGGCTTCGTCGGGTTCCACGTCTCGGCGTTCAACACCGACAGCAGCGACTGGCCCTGGTACCACAACACGTTCCTCGGCACCGGAACCTTCCAGACCAACACCTGGGGCCCGACGCAGGAGACGCTGCGCATCGACGACCGGAACCACCCGGCCACAGCGGGGCTCCCCGCTACCATCACCTCGTCGGTCAGCGAGTGGTACAGCTGGCAGAACGACCTGCGCAACAACCCCGCGATCGACGTCCTGGCCTCGATGGACCCCTCGACGTTCCCGATCGGCACGGACCCCAACCAGACCTGGTACAGCGGCTACTACCCGATCACCTGGACCAATCGCAACTTCCACATGGTGTACAACAACTTCGGCCACAACGCGATGAACTACACGACGAACACCGCCCTGTCGTCGACGTTCGCCAGCGCCCAGCAGAACCAGCTCCTCCTCCAGGAGATCGCGTGGGCCGCCGGCCAGAGCGGCCCCGTCACCCCGCCCCCCGGCGGCGCCACCGGACGGATCACCGGGTACGGCGGCAAGTGCGTGGACGTGGCGGGTGCGAGTTCCACCAACGGTGCGGCGGTGCAGCTGTACGACTGCAACGGCACCGGTGCCCAGCAGTGGACCGTCGGCACCGACGGCACGGTGAAGGCGCTGGGCAAGTGCATGGACGTGACCGCGGCGGGGACCGCGGACGGCAGCAAGGTGCAGCTCTACGACTGCAACGGATCCGGTGCACAGGTGTGGCAGCACCAGTCCAACGGTCAGCTGGTCAATCCCGCGTCCGGCAAGTGCCTGGATGCCGCCGGGCCCAGTTCGGCCAACGGCACCCGGCTGCAGATCTGGACCTGCTACGCGGCCGCCAACCAGCTGTGGACCACCCCCAGCTGATACCCCCGAGCCGCGGTGCACCGGTCGGATGAGCAGTGGGACCTCCGACCGGTGCACCGCACCGGCCCCGTGGACCGCCCCCCCTCCTACGCCACCCGCTCCACCCGCTCCACCCGCCAGGCGCAGCCGACGAGCCCATTCCGGCGCGGCCCAGCAGGCCGAGAGGTCCCACGCGGTACAGCGCCAGGACGGGCCAATCCAGAAGGCCAACAAGCCGGGGGGAGATCGGCTACCTGCACCTGGACCGGAGCACCGCGAGGGACGAGCGAACTGCAGACGGTCGATCGGTACCTGGCGTCCATGCTCGACGGGGTGTCCTCGCATGGGCAGTGGGACGACGTGCGTCGCGCTGCTCCCCGTGGGCGCCGCCCGCAGGTGGGACATCGCGGGTGTACCGATCCTGGGCCGGGGCGCGTACGTCGGTGTACCGCGGCCGGGCCTGCCCCGGGCGGGCGGACGACGTGGCTAAGCGGGCGCTGCGCGGCGATGACCTCGGTTCTACGGGGCTCGACGAACTCGACGAGGCTCTGGCCGGGCACCCGCCGGTCCTCCTCGGCGCCGTCCAGGAGCCGCCGAGGAGGTCCGCGTCAGGACGGTCATCGCGCAGGCAGCCGTCATCGGCAGGCCATCCTGCGCCGCCCCCTGACGAACCGTCTTCAGAGCGCCTCGGTGCAGGCGTCAGTGTGCCGTCCCGTCCTGGCCCTGCACCGGGCCGCCTCCTCTCCGGATCCCCGTCCCCACGGGACGGTCCTTCCGCTCCGGCTTCCGCCGGCCTGGGCCGGCGACGACGCCAGGCCGGAGCGTGGCTGAAGCCGACTACCGGGGTTGCCCTGCGGTTGCTCGCCGGCGTTGAACGCTCCGACGCGGCGAGGTCGTTCGCCGGACGCGGTCACACGTGGCTGCGGCTCCCTGCCGTGGCAGCCGACGCGCGGTCCGTCGTACCACTCCAACTCGACGATCACACGCCCGAAGCCAGACACCCCGGCGGCCCGGGTGGGGCCGCCGGGGTGTCTGGGTGCCGCTACTGGTTGTAGGCCTGGAGCTGTGAGAGTTGGGCGGCGGGCCAACCGGTGTTGGCGCTGATGTTCACGCGCAGGTGGCGGACGGTGGTGGCGGGGAAGGTGAGGGTGACGGTGTTGTCGGTGGCGGGGTCGAAGGTGTAGGCGGCCTGGGCCTTGAGGGTGGTGAAGGTGGTGCCGTCGGTGGAGCCGGTCAGGGTGATCGTCTGAGTGCGGGTGCCCCAGCCGGTGGGCAGGCGCAGGACGATGCGGGCGACCTGCTGGGCGGTGCCGAGGTCGGTCTGGATCCACTGCGGGAAGGCGCCGACGCTCTCCCAGTAGGTGTTGCGGTCGGCGTCGGTGAGGTTGGCCGGACTGTAGACGTCGTAGTGGGAGGAGGCGGTGGCGGGGCGGGCGGCGGCGAGGTCCCCGGACGGGGTGGTGGTGCCGGAGGAGGCCAGGCGCAGGTGGTTGAGGTTCCATCCGCCGGCGTCCTGGGCGAGGGTGATCGTCTGGCGTCCGGCAGGCAGGGTGAGCTGGGCGGTGGCCTCGCCCCAGGTCTGCCAGCCGCCGGTGGCGGGCAGGTTCACCGGCCCGGTGAGACTGGCGCCGGCGGCGTTGGACAGGTGCAGGGCACCTGTGGTGGCCGCGGGGGCGGCGTAGCGGAAAGTGGCGATGTACGTTCCGGGGGCGGCGACGTCGACGGTGTAGCGCTGCCACTGGCCGTTCGAGGTCCAGCCGAGGTTGTAGCCGCCGCCGGTATCGGTGGTGGCTTCCAGGTCGACGCCGTCGGCGCGATAGGTGTTGCCGGTGCCGTTGACGGTATTGACGAAGTAGCCGGCTCCGGGGCCGCCGGTGTCGTAGTTCTCGGCCTGGATGGTGCCGGGCACCTGGGCGGGGGCGCCGCCGTAGGGGCCTTGCGGTGTGGTGGGGCCGCCGTTCCAGCTGTTGTTGGCGGCCGTGACGGTGAACGCGGGGGAGTTGTTGACGAAGGCTGCGGCACCGGGGGCGCTGAGACCGGTGACGGTGTTGCCGGTCAGGGTCGCCGAGCCGGTGGCGGCGGGGTAGAACGGCGGGGCGATGGCGAAGCCGTTGCGGCCGGGCGCGGTGACGGTGTTGTCCTGCACGAGCGTGTTGGTGGAGGCGGAGAAGCCGACCCCGTCGTAGAGGGAGCTGATGACGGTGTTGCCGGTCACGGTGACGTTGTCGACGATGCCGACGTTCTGGCCGTCCCCGCCGTTGCCGACGTGGAGGGCGGGCTGGCCCTGGCTGTAGCCGTTGCCGCCGGAGCGGATCACGGTGTTGCCGCGGACGGTGGCGCCGAGGAGGTCGCTGCCGTTGACGCCGAAGCGGCCCGCACCCAGACCGATGTAGCGGGCGGTGTCGGCGACGAGGTTGTTCTCCACCAGGTGCCCGCTGCCGCCGTAGATGCCGATGCCCTTGCCGCCCCACGGGGCGACGGCGGTGTTGCGGGTCACGGTGATGCGGGCCATCGGCGTGTAGTAGGTGCGGTTACCGGCCGAATCGGTGTTGTAGTTCACCGAGTTGATGGCCAGCGCGTCGTCTCCGGTGCCGCGCACGAAGTTGTTGGTGACGGTGAGGTCGTTGCCGTGGTCGGCGCCCAGCGACACGTTGTTGACGTTGATGCCGTCCGCCCACACCGCCGTCACCCGGGCGTTGCGGACGGTGCCGCCCGATCCGGAGGCCCAGTAGCCGGACAGGACGTGCTGGCTCCAGATGCCGTCGGCGACCCAGTTGGCGCCGGTGGTGTCCATGGCGCCGCCCGCGCCGTCGGGCATCTCGCGACTGAGGGCGTTGGAGTCGACGCGGAAGCCCTGCACGCGGCTGGAGGTGAGGTTGAACATGGCGGCCAGCGGGGTGCTGTTGGGCAGCGGCACGTCGCGGTAGACCGTGGAGTACCAGGGGCCGGCTCCGGCGATGGTGATGTTCTGGGCGCTCAGTCCGGCGACGCCGCGCAGGTAGAAGGTGCCCGGTGGGATCCACAGGGTGCGGTTCGTGGCCTGGGCCTGGTTGATGCAGTTCTGGATCGCGGCGGTGGAGTCGACGGCGCCGGGCGCGGCCGCGCCGTTGGTCGGCGTGGTGGAGGCGACGGCACCGCAGTCGCTGATCGACAGGGATCCGGCCGGCTGCGCTGCGGGCGGCGCCACGTTCTCTGCGTCCAGGACGTCGATGTCGTAGAACGCGGCCGAGTTCGCGGCGTCCTTGCGCAGCTCGATGGTGGAGCCGGGCGCGACGGGTGCGCCGGCGACGAAGGCACGGGACTCGTCGAAGAAGTCGCGGGGGCTGCCGTCGGCGGGGTTCTGGTTGCTGCCGTTGTAGTGTCCGTCGCCACCCTCGTAGAACCAGCTCTGCTTGGAGTTGAGGTTCAGCGCCTGGCGGAACACACCGTCGACGTACAGGTTCAGGGTGGCGGTGGTGCCGGTGCCGGTCGCGGAGTCGGGGATGGACTCGCGGACGTTGACCGCGTTCACCGCTGCGCCGGTGGTGTTGGTCCAGCGCACGCCCTGCCCGGTGGCGGCCAGGCGTACATACGCATGGCCGGAGGCTTCGACGGCGGCGCTGGAGTAGGCGGTGGTCGGCGAGGCGGTCAGGGCGACGGTGCTCGCGCCGCCGACCAGCGCCGCGGCCTCGGCTTCGAGGGGGGTGAAGGGCAGCGTCGCACCAGCAGGCGTGGCAGCGGCGGGAGCCGCCGGGAGGGCGGGTGCGGCTGCGGCGGGCAGGGCGGTCGTAGCGGTCGCGGCGAGAACAGCCGCGGCGATCAGCGCGGTGCGGGCGCGCGAAAGCGCGGCGGGTGGGGGTGTCATCGGTTCCCTTCCGGGGCGTGCGCGGGCGGCAGCTCGGCGGGTGGCGCGGAGCCGCTCGGACGGCGACGAGCAGGAGCCAAGGTATTCCGATGAACATATCTACGCAATGCTTTGATGGAGTTACGCAAGAAATCAACTTGCTTGGCGCGCAACGGAGTCGGTGATCACGGAGGGGCTACCGGGCCCTCCGGAGAGGAGTTCGGGTCGGCGATGAAGGGCTCCGCCAATTGGCACGGCTGCGCACCCACCTGGCACCTACCCTCCTGATTCGTAGTCCTCGTAGCCGCGCCCGGGCTCCTGGGGGGTCCCGTCAAGCTGATGAGGCAGGAGTCTGTACCGCAGGATCCTCCCGGTGCCGATCAGGACGCAGTCCGAGGAATCAGCGGCGTAGCGCGGCGGCGCCGACGAACCGAACGCCGGTCGGCAGGCGGACAGGGCCACGACGCATGCGTGAATCACCTGCTCCTGCCCGCACCAGCTCCGCAACCACGCCCCGCGCACAGTCCTTCGAGCACCCCGGAACGCGCCCACCGGAAAGGGACAGGCCCGGCCTCCCGCGTCGACACGGTCGACTCGCGACGGGGGCGTGGTGACCTGGCGGCAGCCCGCGTGTTCTTCCCGCCGTACGCTCCACAATGCGGGACGATGCGGACAAAGCAACGCAAACCAAAGCACGAGAGGGGCGAACGTGTCCGGCAGCGAAAGCGAAAACCCAGCAATTCCCTCCCCGGCCCCCACCTCCACCCGCCCCCGGACGAACCGGGACTGGTGGCCCAACCAGCTGGACCTCCAGGTACTGCACCAGCACTCGCCCCGATCCGACCCGATGGGCGAGGACTTCGACTACGCGGCGGAGTTCGCCACCCTCGACGTGGACGCCCTGAAGCGGGACGTCATCGAGTTGATGACGAAGTCGCAGGACTGGTGGCCCGCCGACTACGGCCACTACGGACCGCTGTTCATCCGGATGAGCTGGCACGCCGCCGGCACGTACCGCATCGCGGACGGTCGGGGCGGGGCCGGCAGCGGCGCCCAGCGCTTCGCGCCGCTCAACAGCTGGCCGGACAACGCCAGCCTGGACAAGGCGAGGCGGCTGCTGTGGCCGGTCAAGCAGAAGTACGGCCGGAAGATCTCCTGGGCCGATCTTCTCGTGTTCGCCGGCAACTGCGCCATGGAGTCCATGGGGTTCAGGACCTTCGGCTTCGGCTTCGGGCGCGATGACGTCTGGGAACCCGACGAGGTCTTCTGGGGTCCCGAGGACACCTGGCTCGGGGACGAGCGCTACAGCGGCGACCGCAATCTCACCGGCCCCTTCGGCGCCGTGCAGATGGGGCTGATCTACGTGAATCCGGAGGGCCCCAACGGCAATCCGGACCCGCTGGCCGCCGCCCGCGACATCCGGGAGACCTTCGGGCGCATGGCCATGAACGACGAGGAGACCGCCGCGCTCATCATCGGCGGCCACACCTTCGGCAAGTGCCACGGCGCCGTCGACCCGGCGTACCTCGGCCCGGAACCCGAGGCCGCCCCCCTCGAACAGCAGGGCCTGGGCTGGCACAACACGTACGGCAGCGGCAAGGGCGCCGACACGCTCACCAGCGGGCTCGAAGGAGCGTGGACCAGCGAGCCGACGAAGTGGGACAACGGTTATCTGGACAACCTGTTCCGGTTCGACTGGGAGCTGACCACCAGCCCCGCCGGGGCCCGTCAGTGGAAGCCCGTCGACCCCGCCGCGCAGGGCACCGTTCCGGACGCGCACGACCCGTCGAAGCGGCACGCCCCGATGATGCTGACGACGGACCTCGCACTGCGGGAGGACCCGGTCTACGCCCCGATCTGCAGGCGCTTCCACGAGAACCCGGACCAGCTCGCCGAGGCGTTCGCCAAGGCCTGGTACAAACTGCTGCACCGCGACATGGGCCCGCTGTCCCGTTACCTCGGACCGTGGGTCCCCGAACCGCAGCTGTGGCAGGACCCGGTCCCCGCAGCCGGCCGCGAACCGCTGGCCGACGAGGACGTCGCGGCGCTCAAGGACCGGATCACCCGGTCCGGCCTGGGCATCGCCCAGCTGGTCACCACGGCGTGGGCCGCGGCGGCGAGCTTCCGCGGCACCGACATGCGGGGTGGGGCCAACGGGGCACGGATCCGGCTGGCGCCGCAGAGGGACTGGGAGGCCAACGACCTGCCCGAGGTAACCGAAACGGTGCAGCGGCTCGAAGAGATCCAGCGGGACTTCAACGGCTCGCGGACCGGCGGCAGCAAGGTCTCGCTCGCCGACCTGATCGTCCTGGGGGGCTGTGCTGCAGTCGAGCGGGCCGCCCGGAACGCCGGACACACCATCACCGTCCCGTTCGCACCAGGGCGCACGGACGCCTCGCAGGAGCAGACCGACGTGGAGTCGTTCGCCGTGCTCGAACCGCGGGCGGACGGATTCCGCAACTACCTGCGGGCCGGCGAGAAGCTGTCGCCGGAGACTCTGCTGCTCGACCGGGCGAACCTGCTGACGCTGACCGCGCCCGAGCTGACCGTGCTGATCGGCGGCATGCGAGTGCTGGACACCGGCTTCCAGGGCTCCAGGCACGGCGTCTTCACGCAGCGTCCGGAGGCACTGACCACGGACTTCTTCGTCAACGTGCTCGACATGGGCACGGAGTGGAAGGCGTCGCAGTCGGATGCGAACGTCTACGAGGGTCGGGACCGGGCGACGGGCGAGCCGAAGTGGACCGCCACCGCCGTCGACCTGGTCTTCGGATCGCACTCCCAGTTGCGTGCCCTCGCCGAGGTCTACGCCTGCGACGACTCGGACGGGAAGTTCGTCCACGACTTCGTGGCGGCGTGGAGCAAGGTGATGGACCTCGACCGGTTCGACCTCCACTGAGCGGCCGAGCAGCTGCACGGCGGTGGCCGACCGGGCACCGCCGTGCAGGCCGTCATCGTGGACCTCGAACAGGCCCCTCGGCGTCCCGGCAACGGCGACAACGACGCCGGCCCGAGGCCGGACAGCGCAGTGCCCCGTCGGAGCACAGCGGCCCGCCACCGGGATTTCAGCGGGGCCCGGGTCGGCGGTCGACGGGGCGGCGGTTTCAAGACCTTGTCACCAGCCCGCAGGCCGACTTCGTCGGGCCGGCCGGGCCATGACGGGCAGGGGTGACCGTGGCCGGTCCGGGGCGGCGCAGTTGCTCCAGGCGGGTCGGTACCCAGGTCCACTGTCGCCGTCGGTGCGCCGGCGAAGTGCGATCCGGCGCCAGGCGTCGCGGACGCCGTAGCGGTGCAGCCGCATCCCGGCCGGCCAGAGCACGCCCGCGCGTGAGTTCGGACGCAGCGAGACGAACACGGCGGGGACGTCGCCCCGTCCAAGGTTGCAAGGACGCGGGTGCGACGGGCCGGCCACATCCGCGGCAGCGCCGTCGTGCTGTCGTCCAGCGGCTGTTCCTCCTGGAACGCCGGTCCGGTCAGCCGGTTCGCGGCGAAGGGTGACGGCGCGCCGGTGCCAGTCGGCCAGGTCGATCGCCGATACCTCCCCGGAACGGGAGCCCGTAGTGATCGCCAGTGTGACCATCGCGGCGTTGCGCACCAGCAGCAACTCACGCCAGTCCCCGTCACGGGCGGCATGCGCCGCGGTGGCCTCGGCAACCAGACGCCGCACGACCTCCAGCCGCCGCCCTGACGGAACCACCGGCAACGGACAGCGGGCGACGCCCATTCCGCACTCCCCCTCCGACTCCCCCTCCCCACCTGGTTGAACGGGCTGCATGGACTCGTTTTAGTTGCGATGCACCGGCACCTGACCGGCCGAGGAGGTCACGGACGGACCGTCCGTCGTCGGTTTCGACGGATTCACCCGGAAATCGAGCGCCACCGCCTGGGCGCCCCACGAGGCCCTGCGGTGGCGCCTGCCCCTGATGGGCGTCGCTCCACGTTCCGAACCCCGCACCGGAAGCGGCCGGGAGGCCCGGCCTCGTCGTCTCCCACCCCCGGCGCCACCGGTCGCGGCGGCGTCCCACGCAGTCGATGTTCCGAACCGACCTCGGAAGAGGCGTGCAGGCGCCACCAGAGCCGACACCTCATGACCGTCCAAGACGGAACAGCCCGCTCCCGGACGATGACTCCGAACATGCGAGAGGCCCGGGGGAGCGACTGCCTGCTCACCCCGGGCCGGTCCTGCCGTGCGGGGTCAGGTGTCCGCGGTCGGCGTCGGGCCGCCGGCGGACCGGCGGAGTTCTTCGTTGAGGCGCAGGGCCTCTTCGAGCTGGTCCTCAAGGATGACGATGCGGCAGGCGGCGTCGATCGCGGTGCCCTGATCGACGAGGTCGCGGGCGCGCATGGCGATCCGCAGCTGGTAGCGGGAGAAGCGGCGGTGGCCGCCCTCGGACCGCAACGGGGTGATGAGTCCCTGTTCACCGAGGGCCCGCAGGAAGCCGGCGGTGGTGCCGGTCATCTCGGCGGCCCGGCCCATCGTGTAGGCGGGGTAGTCGTCGTCGTCGAAGGAGTTGGGGGCGGCTGGGGAGTGGGGCCGGTCGGTCGTCGTAGTCACTGCACCTCTCTTGGCTATTGGTGAACGCGTCGAGGGGCCCCGGCGCCATAGCGGCTCCGGGGCCCCGAAGGGGAACAACACCATCTACCGGCCTGGGCCGGGCTTCTTTTTCCGCAACTCCCCGGGGGAGGGGGACTGCGGGGATCGCGTATGCGTGACCGGAAACCACCGTCCTTCGTACTCAAAAGGGGGTCTGCGGTGTCCGCCCGGGTGACTGCGTCACGGGCCGGGCGATCCTGATGGCGCTTGCGCCCTCCGTTCATCCTCTGTACTGACCTTGCGAACTGCTCGGTACTGCTCACACGGGTACTTCTCGGTCCTGCTGAACTTCCACTTCGTGGTCCGGCAGCCAGCCCCGTCGCCCGTCCTGCTCGCCTGCTCGGCTTGGAACCCCACTGCCCGGACTCCCGGCACGCGCGCCCGCAGCCCTGGCGCCTTTACCGGAATACCTCGTACCGCGACTGCTCTCACGGCGTACCGCGATTTCGTGCTTCTGGTACTGCACCTACCAGCGATACCGCTCGTGGCGGCCCCTGATCACTGCGGGCCACCCGGCCCGGACGCCGGTCCCGTCGCCGTACTGCACCAACCTGGCTTCAGAACCCCACGACCGTGCCGACCTGCGAACTTCCGTACTTCATCCCGCCGGATCATCTCTGGCGGATACTGCTCGACTGCGTCTGACGAGAGAAACACTAACCATGACAGTGTGCGATGTCTACTTCAGTCAGCACAGATTTTTCAGTGTTCGAGGGGGAGGTAGTTGATCGCACCGCAGGAGCCGCGGCCGCGCGCCCCGCAACCCGCGACAGCGGACGGGAGGCGAGCGAGGGAACCGGGGGATCGGGCGGGAGCCCAGCGCGCAAACGGGCGGCCCGCTCGCGCACATGGGGCACAGGCCTCGGCCGTCTGACGCCTCAGAAGTCCGACCTCCGCCGGCCTGGGCGCTCAGCCGAAAGAGCGCACCGTCACTGCGAGAACGCACTGCGGGACGCATCCTCAGATGCGTGGGTCGTGCCGGGCGTTCGGCGGGGGCCGGGCGAAGAGCGCGGCGAATGGCTTCAGGCGCTCCGAGGCCTCCAGGACCTCCGCCACCCGCTCCCCCACAAGGCCACCGGCGCGAGCCTGCCGGTGATCACCGCACCGGGGATCACCAGCGTCAAGGACATCTGGTTGCCGTGCTCGGACTCCACCATCGCGGCGATGTCGACGAGCAGCACGTCAAGGTTCGACATGACCCACAGATGAGGGCACCTCGGTCAAGACCCGACACCCACCCCGAGGCCCGGGACGCCACGCGTCCGTCAATGAGAGAACACCTCATGGCAGAACGGCGCCCTCCCTCACCCGGCGCGCACGGAGAGCCGACGCCGGACCTGCGGCCCCGTATCCGACCGGTGGGCAGCGAGGTACACGGCGCAGCCGGTGCGACGGGCGGCCCGCGCCGGAGCCCGCTGGGTCAGAGTTTGAACATGGCGGCGTAGGGCTGGGTGATCCGCTCCCGTCGTGAACCGAAGTCGACGAGCACCGCGATGTCGCTGTCCCCCTCCACGCCGACGGCCCGGCCGAGGCCGTACCGGTCGTGAGTGACCCTGTCACCCACGGCGAAACGCTTCAACGGTGCCTCGACCCGGACCTTGAAAGGGCTGGTGGACAGGGGGCGGCGGGGTCCTGCTGAATTTGTCATCACGTCCAGTATGCGCCGGGAATCACGGAAGTTGACCTCTCCAGGCGAGCCGGATTCAGACGGGTCGGAATTCGGGATGCGTATTTTGCCGTCGCCGCCGCGGGGACGGCTGTGTCGCTGGGTGTTCTGCGCGTGACCGGCACCACAGGCCGCCGTGGGCACAGCAAACCGCGCCCACCTCATCGCCGTCCCGGCGGCGCTCGTTGCGCCAGGAGTGCACCCGATGCCATCAACTACCTTCAAATACAAGGACATTGCTGGTCTCGTGACGGTAGGAGCACGGGCCCGGGCGCAGGCCTTGGAAGCGCCGGGGGAAAATTGATCCACTGCGGCGACCCCGGAACTGCTAGAGTCCTCTTAGTTGCAGTAGTGGTTCCCATGAACTTTGTGTGCGCCTGCTGATGTATCGCAGGCGCATTTTCGTTTCCCCGGCTCTTCCCCGGGTGGGTCATCATCGCGGCACTCGGAGTTCGCACCGTGCGGGCTCCGGACAGCCCCTTGAAGGAGATTTCTTTATGGCTAATGGCACTGTGAAGTGGTTCAACGCGGAAAAGGGCTTCGGCTTCATCGAGCAGGAGGGTGGCGGCCCGGACGTCTTCGCCCACTACTCGAACATCAACGCCAACGGCTTCCGCGAGCTGCTCGAGGGCCAGAAGGTCGAGTTCGACGTCACGCAGGGCCAGAAGGGCCCGCAGGCCGAGAACATTCGTCCGCTGTAGTTCTTACTGTGACGGCACCTGCCTAGCAGCGAGGGGCCCGCACCGCGTACACGCCCGGTGCGGGCCCCTCGGCATTGCGCCATGCAACACCCGGCCGTTCAGGCCCCCTGGCTCCGCCACCGGCAGCCATCCCCACGCGAGTCGCCAAGCGCCGCGTCCGGATCGGCGCCCTGCCGTGAGATCTCACGGTTCGAGGTTCCCCGCTCCCGCTGTTCCGGGTGAGCGGCGACCGCAGGTGACGTGCCGCACGGTTCTCCCGTCCACGCCCCGCCCGTCACACTTCTGGCCCGTTCCTTGCGATCTCCGCCGGCGCCGCGCGCTGCGGATCCTTCCTCGCAACGTGCCGCCCCGAGGAAGGTTTCCCGCATGAACCGCTCCAGTCGCTCTTCGTACCAGAGCTCCAACTCCCGCTCCGCCGCGGGCTCGCGCTCCGGTGGCAGCTCCTACGGATCCCGCTCGGCGAGCGGTGCCGGCACGGGTTCCCGCTCCGGCGGCGCCCCGCGCTCCTTCGGTTCGAGGAGCCGTCAGAGCAGTTCGCCGCAGGGCGAGTTCGCGATGCCCGTCAGCACCACCCCCGCACTGCCGGCCGTCGAATCCTTCGACGAGCTGGACATGCCCCAGGCCCTGCTCGCCACGCTGACCCGCCAGGGCGTCACCTCGCCGTTCCCGATCCAGGCCGCCACACTGCCGAACTCGCTGGCAGGCCGCGACGTCCTCGGGCGCGGTCGCACCGGCTCCGGCAAGACCATCGCGTTCGGCCTCGCCGTGTTGGCCCGCACCGCCGGCCAGAAGGCCGAACCCCGCCGCCCGCTGGCCCTCGTCCTGGTCCCCACCCGTGAACTCGCCCAGCAGGTCACCGAGGCCCTCACCCCCTACGCCCACGCCGTGCGCCTGCGGATGGCGACCGTGGTCGGCGGGATGTCCATCGGCCGCCAGGCCCAGCAGTTGAACCGGGGCGCGGAGATCGTCGTCGCCACCCCCGGCCGGCTCAAGGACCTGATCCAGCGCGGTGACTGCCAGTTGGACGGAGTCGCCGTCACCGTCCTGGACGAGGCCGACCAGATGGCCGACATGGGCTTCCTGCCCCAGGTCACCGAACTCCTCGACCAGGTCGCCGAAGGCGGCCAGACCATGCTGTTCTCCGCCACCCTGGACCGCAACGTCGACCGGCTGGTCCGCCGCTTCCTCAAGGACCCGGTCACCCATTCCGTGGACCCATCCGCAGCGACCGTCAGCACCATGGAGCACCACGTCCTGCACGTGCAGAACTTCGACAAGAACGCCACGATCGCGCACATCGCCTCCCGCGACGGCGGCGTGATCATGTTCATCGACACCAAGCACGGCGCCGACCGCCTGGTCGAGGACCTGCTCGCCAGCGGCGTGAAGGCCGCCGCCCTGCACGGCGGCAAGTCCCAGCCCCAGCGCACCCGCACCCTGGAGCAGTTCCGCAGCGGCCAGGTCACCGCGCTCATCGCCACCAACGTCGCCGCCCGTGGCATCCACGTCGACGGGCTCGACCTGGTCGTCAACCTCGACCCGCCGAGCGACCACAAGGACTACCTGCACCGCGGCGGACGCACCGCCCGGGCGGGCGAGTCCGGCACCGTCGTCACCCTCGTCCTGCCCAACCAGCGCCGCGAGATGGCCCGCATGATGACCCACGCCGGCATCACCCCCACCACCACCCGGGTCAACGCCGGCGACGAGGAACTCGCCCGCATCACCGGTGCCCGCGTGCCCACCGGCATCCCCACCGTGATCGCCAACCCCGTCGTCGAGCGCCCCCGCCGCAGCGCCTCCGCGGGACGCGGCCGCCGCCGCCCCACGTCCACCGGCCGCAACCCCCAGAACACCGGCAGCCGCAGCGCAGCACCCAGGCGCGTCGCCCTCGCCGCGTAACAGCCCGGATGGGCCCGGACCGTTGCGGCGGGTCGGGCCCACCATCGTCACCGGCGGACGAGACCCAACTGCCGCACCGACCCCACAGAACGGGAAGCTGTCGGCCCCGAGGCACGCCACCCGCCCCGCCAACTTCCGCCGCAGACAATTGACTTGAGCCCGGCGCGGCGGCCCGACATCCATGGTGGATTCGGACGACGGGCCCACCGTCGACGCGGCGGCCCGTCCCACGTTCCCGCTACCAGCGCCCTGATCGCCGCCGGCCCCGGCGGGACCGACGCGAAGGAACTCCCCCATGAGCATCACCCTCGAACACCCCACTGCCACCGTCACGGTCGGCGACCTCATGACCTACCCGGAGCTGCAGATCAGCGACGACGTCATGGTCGACACGGCCATGGACATCCTGCTCAGCTCCGGCGCGGACCACGCTCTGGTCCGCGACGAGGACGGCCGCTGCGCCGGGCTGCTGACCCGCCTGCATCTCGCACCGTTCCAGGCCCGGTCCTGGTACACCGAACGCACCCCGATACGCGACATCGTGCACGACCGCGCCCCGTTCGCCACCGCCGACATGCCCGCCGGTGCCGCGGCCGCCGCCATGCATGCCCGCGGCCTGGACGCCTGGCCGGTGGTGGACGACGACGGCCACGTCGTCGGCCTGTTCAGCCACTAGAGACCGGCTGCGGAACCGAAGACGCCGATAAGCCAACGGCCCGTCACTGTGGTCCCTCTGCACCTCTGCACGGGGTGGGCCAGGGACGCGGCGAGGGGCCCCGGACCGTTGCGGCTCCGGGGCCCCGAAAGGGTTGCATCACCATCTGCCGGCCGTGGCCGGCTATTTCAGTTCCGCACTGCCCCGGGGGAAGGGGCCTGCGGGGATCGCGTATGCGTGACCGGAAACCACCGTCCTTCATGACTGGGGGTTCTGCGGTCCCCTCCGATTTCCTCTGGGTGTACTGACCGGAACTGCTACTTCGGATACCGCGAACCGCTGGTACTGCTGCGACGACCCTGACGGATCGCCGTCCTTCCGGCAGCCAGCCCCGTCGCCCGTCCCGCTCACCCGCTCGGCCTGGAACCCCACTGCACGGACTTCCCAGTACGCGCGCCCGCAGCCCGGCGCCTTCACTGAGGTACTCGTACCGCAACTGCTGGTACTGCGAGTCAACTTCGCCCAGCGGAGGAACCGCAGGCGGGGTCGGCAGTCACGCTGACGTTTCGCCACGGCCGCTCTGTCCGCCGCAGGCTCGGCGAGCGCCGCCCCGGAATCTGCTGATACCTGCGAATCCGGCGGTCGGGCCGCATTCGGCCGGGTCCCGTGCAGCACCCCCGTGGGGGCCGTACGCCGTCGGGTGCCCTGGGGACGTCTCAGGTCGGTTCTCCTCGGTCAACCTTGCTGGGGTTCATCCGAGTTGGACGACGGCACGTCGGCGTGCCGCTCAACGTCAGCCGGTTCGCGCGGCCCCGGTCGCGCGGTCGACCGCCACGGCAACCGTCCCTGTGTGACCGCGAGCACGGCCCCCGACAGCAGCACCGACGCGCCCACCCCCTGCAACGCACCGAAGGACTCGCCGAGCAGGATCGTCGCGCACAGCGTGTTGATGACCGGCACGGCGAACATCATCAGGGAGGCCGACGCGGGGCCGACGGCCGCCACACCCCGGTAGTAGAACAGGTTGGCGACCGCGGCGGGGCCCACCGCCAGATAGGCCGTGTTCAGCCAGACCCCCGCCGGCAGTGCGCTCCAGTGCATGCCCGGGATGTCGGGCGCGGCGAGCAGGCCGAGCAGTACCGCACCCGCACAGGTCGCGTAGGTGGTGGCGCGCAGCGGCTCGACGGCAGCCATCACCTTGGGGCCGACGAGCGTGAAGGCCGCCCAGCACACCGCGCTGAGGAGGAACAGCGTGTCCCCGGCGAGCCGGGTCGAGTTCCCGTGTGTGCTGCCTCCGGCGCCGAGGAAGAAGACCACCGCCCCGACGAGTCCCAGGGCGAGACCGGCCAGCCGCGCTCCGGAGGCCTTCTCCTGCCCGGTGACCAGGAGGAAGGAGCTGGTGAGGACGGGACTCATGACGGGAATGAGGATGCCCGCGTCGAGCGAGGGTGCGAGTGAGAGCCCCCAGAAGAAGAAGCCGTTGTAGGCGAAGACGCCCAGGACGCCTGCCGTCATCGCCCGTCGGCCGGCTCTCGGCGCTACCTTCGCCGACCGGTTGCCGAAGATCGCCACGGCCGCCAGCAGCGCCAGTGCGCCTCCGCCGAAGCGCAGAAAGGCGGCCATGGCGTGCGGGACGTGCTCCACCACCGACTTCGAGCTGGAGAACGCGCTCCCCCAGAGCACCATGGTGACCATCAGCAGCAGGTAGGGGCTGCCCGTCCTCTTCATCGCTTCCATGGCCCCACCCTGGCCGCCCGATCCCCGACCGGTCTTGAACGCTGGTGCGCGAGCCACAATAGGACGCATGGGAACCGGGGGCGGTTGGGTGCGGTACTGGCGCGACGGCAGCCGACCGCTGGAGGCCATGCACGCGCACTTCCTGGACCACGTCTATCCGCCGCACAGCCACGACTCGTACTCGTTCGGCATCACCGACGCCGGCGCCCAGCGCTTCCGGTGTCGCGGCGCCGCCCACACCAGCGGCGCCGGGATGGTGATGGTGTTCAACCCGGACGAGGTGCACGACGGCCGGGCCGCGGCGGAACTCGGTTACCGGTACCGCATCGTGCACATCGGCCCCACCCTGCTGCGAGAGGTCCTCGCGGATGCGGCCGACCGCAGGGTCACCGCCATGCCGCTGTTCCCGCAGCCGGTGCTGACCGATCCCGTGCTCGCCGGGGCCCTCGCCCGGCTGCACTCGGCCCTGTCCCGCCAGTCGGACCCGCTGGTGCGGGACGAGCGGCTGACGGCGGCCGTCACCGCGATCGCGCACCTCGGCGCGGCCCACCCGCCCCCTACCCGGTCGCTCACGGGGGGCGCGCAGCGCAGAACCGCCCTGCAGGCCCGCGAGTTGATCCGCGAGGCGAATCTGCGGCCGATCCCCGCCGAGGAGCTGGCCGGCTCGGTCGGATGCAGCCGGTTCGCGCTCTACCGGGCCTTCCGCGCCGAGTTCGGCCTGGCTCCCAGCGACTACCAGCGCCAACTCCGCCTGCGCCACGCCCGTTCGCTGCTCACCACCGGCACCACACCCGCCGAGGCGGCCGCAGCGGCGGGCTTCGCCGACCAGGCCCACTTCGGCCGCTGGTTCCAGCGGATGTACGGCATCACACCCGGCACCTTCGTCCGCGCCGAGACCTGAGCGCCCGGGGCGGCGCAGCGGGGCGGTGCAGCACCGGGTGGAGGTGGGTGTCCGCTGTGCAGCACCGACGTTGAGGTTCGACGACTCCGGTACGTGGTGTCAGAAGTGCGGGCGGCGGTGGGAGGAGGACGTCCTCGGGCAGGACTGCCGCTTCCCGGCAGCCGGGCCGGTCACCCCGTTCGACGGTGACCCCGGCATCGCGCTGTGCCTGCCGCACGGCCGCGCCGGCGCCGTCCTCGTCGGCACCGCCGCCGTCACCACGACCTGGACCCCGGCCCGGCGGCCCGGACACCGCCGGCCCTGGGTCGTGCTCGGCGACTTCGACGCCTCCTGGAGCCGGCACGAGCAACAGGAGTCCACCCGCAACCACCAGGCACGCTACCGCGACCGACTCGGACTCGCCGCCTGATCAACAACACCCGATCGAATCGGCAGCCTACGAAGTGGGCGTTCTCAGCATCGTGAGGGTTTCCTGGACCAGTGCCTGAGCCCGGCTCACCGTCGCGCCCAGGTCCTCATGGGTCTCTCCCGGGCACCCCAGCATGCTGCGGACGCGCGCACCGAAGTCCGGTGGTGCTGCCGGCAGCGTCTCGGCGACAGCCAGGGCGCCCTTCTCGTTCAGGCACCAGCGCCGGTCCGCGGCGTACAACGCCTGCACCAGCACGCCGACCGCTCGCGACAGGCACAGGGAGACGTGGAGGATGTCGGCCCGTGCAGCGCCTTTCGCCGCACCATCGACCAGGAACTCCGCCTCCCAGGCTCCCGCCGTCAGCGCTTCCCGCAACTGCTCCGGATACGACGCGGTCCGCCGCCGAAGGTCGGACAGCTCTCCACCGGGGTCGGTCAGTACCTGCCCGAGTGCCACCTCGCCCGCATAACAGGGCGACCAGAATCCGAGCGGATGCCCCGCCTGCACCCCTATCTCGTACCGGCCCTCGCAACAGTCGGCCCACACCTGCTCGACTCGGTTCAGGTCCCGAAGGATCCAGTCCACCGCGACCCCGTCGACCCGCAGCCACGCGCCGCCGTTCACCCAGGGCCCCCAGCCGCCTGGAGCTGCCACGTCCACACCCGGCCCAGCCAGCGCGCGCAACGCGGCGAGGTCAAGCTCACCGCGGTAGTAGACGCCGAGATCCCAGTCCGATTCGGGCCGGTGCTCTCCGCGCGCCCGGCTGCCGCCGAGCAACACCCCGACCACGCCCGGCACCCGCGCCAAGTCGCGAGCCATGTCCTCGATGATCATCCGCATGGCGCGAGTCTGGCACTTGCCGACGCCTCCGACCAGCCCGTTCCGCAGCGGGCGACCGCCGCCCAGTGGCTACCGCACCCAACAGCCTCCGAGTCATCCGAACGAGTCACCCCGACAAGATCTGCACCCATCCTCGTCCACCTTGCGCGCCGCGCCCGCGGATGTCGTGGCAGGGGGGTGCCGCCGGTGGCGTTGACGATCTCAGCGGTGATGCAGCCGGCTTCCCGCGAGGCGGGGAAGACGTAGGCGGGTGCCTTCCACCAGACGTGCCCTCTCCTGGGTGTCCGGTTCCTCATCGGGGAGGTGGCAGAACGCGACGTCGGCTCCCTCCCGCGCGTACGCGAGTGCCACGGCCCGTCCGATGCCGGAATCGCCGCCGGTGATCAGTGCGCTCCTGCCTTCGAGCCGGCCGGCGCCCCGGTACGTCCGCTCGCCGTCATCGGGTTCCGGGTCCATCCGCCCGCTCGACCCCGGGTAGGGCTGCTCCTGCGGCCACGAGGTGAGGCTGCGGCCGCGCACCACGTCCGCCCCGTTCAGCGTCCACGGGGCGTGGCAGATCGCCGCCACCGGCTTTCCCGCCCCGAAGAACGACCGGGCGGAGTCCACCGCCGCCGAGGGTCGCGGCAAGCGGGCGTGGTGGGGCACCTACATCCGCAGCAGTGCCGTCGTAGCGTCGGCGAGTGGTTGTTCCTCGTGGAACGCCGGTCCGCAGCCGGCCGGTTCGCGGTGCAGGGTGACGGCGCGGCGGCACCGGTACCAGTCCGCCAGGTCGATCGTCGAGACCTCCCCGGAGCGGGCGCCGGTGGCGATCGCCACGGTGAGGCCGGGGCGTCCGCCGTACCTGCCGGCGCAGGGTCCCACGCCGGTGGAACGACAGGACGGCGGCCGCCCCGGTGGCGAGCGGTGTGCTGACGCCCCGTGTGCCATTCGACGGTCCGTCAACCACACGGGCCAGCGAGGCCGCCGCCCACCCTCGCCCCCGCGTGCAGGGAGCGAGGGCGACAGACCGCACGCGTCACGCAACCGGAGCATCAAGATCACTTAAACACCCCTCCGGCGATACCGCCTGGTCACCCGGCTGATGTCAACTGTCCCAAGCGGCGCAGGCAAGCCAGCGGAGACTGGATCGCCCTCACCGCCTCATCGCATCCGACCACGGAACGCGACGCATACGGGTCACCGGCGATCACACGACCGCAGCCGCCACCCGCCCCCGGGCGGGCCGCCGCGACGCGTGTCCGCCGGACGACGCCAACTGCCTCCCACTGGTGGAATTGACAGGCCTACATGAGATCGCACCGATGGTCCATCCGAAGCAAACTGATCGTCCTGCTCATGCTGCCCCTGGTCTCACTGGCAGCCCTCTGGGTCTACGCGGCCGACCTGTCCCTGGACAACGCACTGGTCCTGTCCCGCGAGAACACCATCACCAACCACCTGGCCCGCCCGCTGGGCGGCGTCGTGATCAGCATCCAGGAGGAACGGCGCCACGCCCTGGAGGAGGTCGCGACCTCGCCGGGTGCCGGACCGGGGGCGAGCGCCGCCGCGTCCGGTGTCCGCGGCTCCGTCCTGGCCGACCTCGCCCGTAGCC
Organism: Kitasatospora sp. NPDC057223; assembly: GCF_042669755.1. Taxonomy (NCBI): domain Bacteria; kingdom Bacillati; phylum Actinomycetota; class Actinomycetes; order Kitasatosporales; family Streptomycetaceae; genus Kitasatospora; species Kitasatospora sp. NPDC057223. The sequence goes on from NZ_JBHUWW010000027.1 coordinate 62,172, forward strand.
GTGCGGTCACGGACGCCGCGATCGCCGCCTTCCGGGCCGAGACCGACAAGAGCAGTGTCCGCGACAACGAGACCTCCGAGGTCCGGCTCGGCATCGACAACAGCCGGAAGGCCCTGGACGGTATCGGGGACCTGCGCCGGAGCATCGACGCGGGTCAACTGACCGACAGTCAGGTCATCGCCGCCTACACCATGGTGAACGCCGCGATCTCCGAGGCCTTCCATGCCATGACGATCCTGCCGAACCAGAGCGCCCAGGGGTTCGGGCAGGCCCTCTTCACCCTCGTGACCGGCGGCGACTTCCTCTCCCAGGAGGACGCCCTGATCTCCGCGGCGGCCGTCAGCCCCACGCAGTCCCTCGGACCGGCCGCCTACAGCGCCCTGGTCCAGGACATAGGCGCCCAGCGCTATCTCAGCGCCGTGGCGCTCAGCAGCCTGCCACCGGAGCAGGCCGCGCCCCTGAAGGCGCTGAACGCTCCCGGCGGCCCCTGGAGCCGGGTGTCCGCCATGGAGCAGCAGATCATCGAGGCGGGACCGGGTGCCAAGAGCCTGCCGTTCCCGATCGCCGAGTGGCGCGCCGCCTACGACGCCCAGACGGCCGTCAGTGACGCCCAGGCGCTCGCCGACATCGACGTGATCATCACTCATACCCGGCCACCGGCCCAGCGCGCCCTACTGGCACTGGTCCTCGCCGGTGCGCTCGGACTGGTCGCCCTGATCGTCTCGGTGCTGATGTCCGTACGCATCTCCCGCTCCCTGGTCGGCGACCTCAGCCGACTGCGCGAGTCGGCCCGCAACCTGACCGACGACCGGCTCCGGGACGTGGTGGGCCGGCTCCGCCGGGGCGAGGACGTCGACGTCCGCGGGCACTTGGCGCTGCCGGTCTTCGTCAACCGCGAGATGGCACAACTGGGCGACTCGTTCCACGCCCTTCAGCTCACCGCGGTGGAACTGGCCGAGGAGGACGTGCGGCTGCAGCGCGGCATCAGCGACGTGTTCGTCAACCTGGCGCGCCGGACCCAGGTCCTGGTCTACCGCCAGCTGAGCCAGCTGGACGCGATGGAGCGGCGTGAGAACGATCCCGACGCGCTGGAGGAGCTGTTCAAGCTGGACCAGCTCGCCACCCGGATGCGGCGCTACGCCGAGGGCCTGATCATCGTCTCGGGCGCGGCGGCCGGCCGGACCTGGCGTCATCCCGTTCCGGCCGTGGACGTGGTGCGGGGGGCCATCGCGGAGACCGAGGACTTCGCGCGGGTCGTCGTGCCGCCCGTACCGACCGTCGGCATCGTCGGCCACGCCGTGGCGGACGTGATCCACCTCCTCGCCGAACTCATCGAGAACGCCCAGATCTTCTCCCCCTCCGACAGTCAGGTCCGGGTGAACGCGGGCAACGCGGCCGGCGGCCTGACGGTCGAGATCGACGACCGCGGCCTCGGCCTGCCACTCGACGAGCTGGCGGCCGCCAACGCGCGCATCAGCTCGTTCATCGACATCAGCGCGCTGGACAGCACCAGACTGGGTCTGGTCACGGTCGGGCGCCTGGCCCAGCGCCACAACATCGGCGTGACGCTGCGCCAGTCCCCGTACGGCGGGGTCACCGCGGTCGTCCTGATCCCGAACACCCTGCTGCACCGCAGCCCCGAGCTGGAGGCGACACCGGCGCAGCACCGGCCGGACATGCCGGAAGGACTCCCGGCGGACGGGCAGGCCCACCTGGACCCGGACGGCACCGGCCGGCACCGCGACGTCGCGGCGCACCACCTGACCGCAGGCCCCGGCGGCCCGGCCCCGTCCGAGGTCCGCCGGCCCGACGTGAACCCGGCCACGAACCGGCCCGGCCTTCCACCACCGGGGCACCAGCACCCGCTGGAGGATCTGCCGCAGGCCCCGGTGTCTCCCGGCCTGTTCGCCCTGGCCGATCCCTTCCGCGGCGCGGAGCCGACGGCGGCGCAGGGTGCCCGCCCGGACCCCGGGCGGACGGTTCCGCCGGTTCCGACGGCGCCGGCGGCGCCGAGCCCGGGCCCGGGCCCCCAGCCCCAGCAGCACCCGCAGTCCCTCCAGCCGGTCGCTGCGCTCGACCCGCTCGGGACGATCGACGGACTGCCGCGCCGGGTACGGCAGGCAAACCTGAGCCCCCATCTGTTCGACGAAGCCCCGGACGGAGGCGGCAAGACCGCCGCAGCCCCTGTTTCACAGGTTCAGTGGGGCGGTGGCGACAAGCAACGGCCGGCGACGGCCGTTCGCCAGCCCGCCTGGACCAGCCGGATCACCCCGGATCGTCCGGACGAGTGGAACGCCGCTCCCGCACTGCCCGCCCCACCGCGGCAGGTCCCGCCGCCGCGTGCGGCGACCGGACTGTTCGCCACGATGACCCTCGGAGGCGGCGCCGACACGCCCACCACCTCCTCCCAGGCCGACTCCGCCGGGAGTGCCGCCGACCCCGGAGGCCGTCCCGAGAAGGTCCGGCTCATGATGTCCGCGCTCCAGGTCGGAGCGGCGCGAGGACGCGGCACGCCCGGGCCGGACGCGACGGCCCCGGCGCACAGCGAGCACGGCGGCGTACCCACCAGCAACCAGCAGCACGAACACGGAAGGCGCAGCAACCGATGACGCAGCCACTCGTCTCCGAGACGATCGCGAACCTGGGATGGCTCCTCAACGACATGGTCCGCCGGGTCCCCGACATCGGCCATGCCGTGGTCCTGTCGACGGACGGACTGCTCCTGAGCAGTTCCGCCGATCTCAACCGCGACCAGGCCGAGCAGCTCTCGGCGGTCGCCTCCGGGTTCCACAGTCTCGCCAAGGGTGCCGGCCGACACTTCGGCGGCGGTGCGGTGTGCCAGACCATGGTCGAGATGGAGGAGGGCTTCCTCTTCGTCTGCGCCGCGGGCGGCAACGCCTGCCTGACCGTTCTCACCCCCAAGGGCGCCGACATCGGCGTGGTGGCCTTCGAGATGGCGATGCTGGTCAAGCGGGTGGGCCAGCACCTGTCCGTCGACTCCAGGGACCGACCCGCCACGGACCCCGGCTGGTGACGTGAGCGAGACCACGTGGGCGGACGACGCGGCCGGTCCCGTCGTCCGCCCCTACGCCCTGGTGCGGGGTCGGACCCGCGCCAGGAAGGACCTGTTCGACCTGGTGGCTTTCGTCGTCACGGTCGCGGACAGCCACCACGGATGGGCCGACATGGAGCCGGAACACGTGGCAATCCTCACCCTTTGTCACCATCCGCACTCCGTGGCGGAGGTGGCCGCGCGACTCCGCCTCCCGGTCGGCGTCGTCCGGGTCCTGCTCGGTGACCTGCTGGACCTCGCAGCCATCCGGGTCCGCCAGCCGGCCGACCCAGCCAGCCGACCCAGCCTGCAAGTCATGAGAGAGGTACTCGATGGACTTCGTGCACTCTGAGCCGACCCACCCCGGAACCCGGGCGGTACAGGGCTCCAGGGACAAGGTGCCCGACGACCTGCCGCAGGCGGTGAAGATCCTGATCGCCGGCGGCTTCGGCGCCGGCAAGACCACCCTGGTGGCGGCGGTCAGCGAGATCACCCCGTTCCACACCGAGGAGATGCTCACCACCTCCGGGCTGGGAGTGGACGACATCGCGGGTGTGGAGCACAAGTCCACCACCACGGTGGCGATGGACTTCGGGCGCATCACCATCCATGACCGCCTCAACCTCTTCCTGTTCGGCACGCCGGGGCAGGACCGCTTCTGGTTCATGTGGGACGAACTCGCAGCCGGGGCCCTGTGCGCGGTGGTGCTTGCCGACACCCGGCGGCTGGCCTCGTCCTTCCCGGCCATCGACTACTTCGAGCGCCGCGGACTTCCCTTCGTGGTGGCCGTCAACACCTTCGAGGACGCCCGGGCCTACCCCGCCGACACCGTCCGCGCAGCGCTGGACCTCGCCCCCGGTGTGCCCATCCTGTTGTGCGACGCCCGCCACCACCACTCGGTCAAGCAGGTTCTGATCGCCACCGTGGAGCACGTCCTCGCCCTGGAGTCACGCTGAACCGTTCGGCGGGTCCGGTCGGCGGGTCCGGTCGGCGCGAGCGGCTTCGCCGGGTCGGCAGCTGAGGGAACTCCACCTCCCTGCCCCGGATTGGCTCGATGCTGACCGCTGCCCAGCCTCCGGCCGCCATGACACCGAGCAAGGTGGGGTGCCACCGCACCGGGCGGAGCACGGGTCGCACGTCGGTGTGCTCGGGCGGGCCCGACGGGATCGCCCGCCCGCTCCTGCGCCGCACCCGAGGTGTCCGCCGTGCTGTGACGCGGGTGACGTGGGGACGGCCCCGTCCGGCCTCGACCACCCCTACAACCGGGACCAACGGCCCGGGCCGGCGAAGCTGCGGGCGTGGGCATCACCCGGTTGCGGAGGGGGAGGGGAAGGACGGGATGCGCGGTCGGTATCCACGGGGGCAGCGGAAAGGCTCCGCCCTCCGAGGAGGGGGAGCCGTTTCCGTGCCGTGTGGGTGCGGGTCGCTCAGGCGTGGCGGTGGTGGTGCTTGTTGCCGGTGACCAGTCGGTAGACGGCGAGAAGGATGACCGAGCCGACGATGGCGGCTATCCAGGTGGAGACGTCGAAGAAGCCGTCGATGGAGTCGACACCGAAGATCACCTTGCCGAGCCAGCCGCCCAGCAGGCCGCCTGCGATGCCGATGAGGATCGTGATGATGATGCCTCCCGGGTCCTTGCCCGGCATCAGTGCCTTGGCGATGAGGCCCGCGAAAAGTCCGATCAGGATCCAGGCGATGATGCCCATGGCTTCTCCTACTTCGTTGAACCAACCCGCTGTCGACACTCGTCTGCACCGCGGCGGGGATCCCAAACATGCGGTCACCGCACTCGCACTGCCTGGAGGCCGGCCTGATCCACCCGGGACGCCAGCGGCCGGTGCGCCTCGGGCCCAGTGCCCGAGCAGCAACCCACCAGGAAGCTCAGCCGCGCACGGATGGCGGATGCTCGCCTGCGCACTGGAGATCATCGACCGCGAGGGCGTCGAGAAGCTGTCCATGCGCCGCCTGGCCCGCGCGCTCGGTCACGACCCGGTGAGCCTCTACCGCTACGCCACCAACAAGGCCGCCCTACACGATGGCATCGCCGAGACCGTCCTCAGTCGCCTCAGCGTCGATCCAACCCGACCCCGACTGGGCAGTCCAGCTGCGCACCGTCGCCCGCTCGAAGCAGTCCTCACCCTGCTCACCCGCGCCGGCTTCAGCGGCGCTGACGCCCTGCACAGTCCGAAAAGGGCGCGGTAGATGCCTACCCGGAGGTCCGGGACAGTGCTGAGAGGCTCCGCCGGTTCGCACGGATTCGCAGCCGTCGGCCACCCAGCCTGCGGGCCCGGCCACATCGCAGGGCCGGGCCGGGCCGCAGAGCAACCCCGGCCAGGATGTCGTAGCCCGCAAGCGAGCGCCGCGTCGACGGCTGGAACGCCTGCTCGGCACATCACGCCCGACCCGCACCACGCAGGGCTCTAGCGGCGGTCCAGGCGAGGGAAGACGAACTCGTCGAGGATGAGGCCGAGGGCGACCGCAGCGGGGACGGCGACCAGCGCGCCGACGATCCCCATCAGAGCGCCCCCGACCAGGACCGCCACCACGGTGACGAAGGGGTGGACGTCGACCGCGAACTGCATGGTCCGCGGCATGATCAGGTAGTCCTCCAGCAGCCGGAAGCCGATGTAGAAGGCCGCCGTGGCCACTGCGACCGGCCAGGACACCGCCAGCGCCACCAGACTGACGACCACTCCGCCGACGGTCGAGCCGACCATCGGCACCAGGTCCATCAGCGCCACGAACACCCCCAGCGCGGCCGCGTACGGCACTCCGACCACGGCACACCACACAGCGGTGGCAATCCCGGCGATCACGGAGGTCACCAGGTTGCCCAGCATGTAACGGCCGGTGCGCGTCAGGATCTCCTCGGTCAGCTCCCGAGCCCGCTCCCGGCGGCTGCCCGCGACGAAGCGGTAGCAGAACTCCTTGATGGCAGGCAGCCCCGCCATGAAGTACAGCGTCACGGTGACCACCACGGCCAGGGACGTCACCGTGTTCAGCAGCAGCCGGCCCGCACCGAGAACGCCCCCCAGCACCCCCTGGCCGCCATCACCTCCGAGAGCCTCCTTCGCCCGCGCCACCAGGTGGTAGCGGTCCTCGATCCGCCCCAACGCGGAGTGGTGGTCGTGCAACTGCTGCAACCAGCCGGGAAAGCTGCGCACCAGGACGCCGGCCTCCCGGCTCACCGGCGGCACGACGAGCACCAGGAATCCCGCGACGAGCAGCAGGAACACGCTCAGGACGGTGGCCACCGCCCAGCCGCGCCGCAGCCGCCGACGGCACAACGCGGCGACCACCGGCTCCAGACTGACCGCGATGAACGCCGACAGCACCAGCAGCGTCAGCAACTCCTCCAGCCGCAGCACCTGCTCGAACACGAACCAGCCGGCCAACGCGCCCAGGGCCAGCCGCAGGCCGGCCGAGAACCACGGCATCCCTGCGAGCACCCCACCCGCCTCCCGCCGCGCCGCGTCCCCGGGCTCGCCCGGCGCCTGCTCACCCGCCTCCCCCGCGCGGCGTGCCGGGGGCGCCGACGCCGGGGCGGCCCCCTCCGGCACGAGCAGTCGGCGGCGGACCTCCCCCGATGCCATGGTCGTGATCACCCGCAGCCTCGGCGGCACCCTCATGACCGGATTTCCGTTCTCCCACGGGCCACGCTCGCCGCCGCCCACCGCGCGTGTTCCCCGATCCGTCACGGACAAGCCATGCGCACCACACCCGGCCCGGCGAAGGAGGGGCCCGGAGCCTGCCGGTCCAGCTGCGCCGGGGCGCACGGCTGCGGGCCGCCACCGAGG
>NZ_JBHUWW010000028.1:0-67482 GCF_042669755.1 Kitasatospora sp. NPDC057223
CCCCCGGAGGGTGCTGCGGGGCCTCTGTCGTTTCTCCGTCGATTCTCAGCCGAGTTCGAGGCTGCGGAGGACCAGCCCGGTGGCCGGCTTCGGGCCGAAGGAGGTCGACTTGCGGGGCATGGTGACGCCCTGTTCGGCCAGCCGCCGGACGACGCTCTCCCGCACGGGGTGCAGCAGGACGGCGGTTCCGCCGGTGCGGGCGGCCTCGCGTTCGGCGCCGGCGGCGGTGTGCAGGTAGCCGATGTCGTCGGGGCCGTCGGGGATGTGCCACGTGTGGTCGAGCAGGGCGGCGTGCAGGACGGTGGCGTCGAGGTGGCGCCACTCCTGCGGCTTGTCCTGCGGAACGGTGGCGTCGAGCAGGGCCTCGTCCGGTTCGCCGATCAGCCAGTAGGTGCCGTGGCCGGAGGTGAGCACGAAGCCGTTCCCGCCGTGCCGCTTGAGGTCGGTGAGGGCGTCCTGGGCGGTGCTCAGCGGGCCGGGGACCTCCTTGACCCGCCACTGGTCGCGCAGTCGCTCCAGCGCGTCGGCGATCGGCAGCCGGTACAGGACGCGGTGGATGGCGCGGACCCGCAGCGGGTAGCGGGCGGTGTCGACGAGCAGCACCAGGCCGCGGTCCCAGGGGCTGCGGGGCAGGTGGCGGTGCTCGCGCTGGAGGCGGAGGTACATCTCCCAGCGGTGGTGGCCGTCGGCGATCAGCGCCCGGCAGGTGGCGAGGTCGCGGGAGACCTCGGTGAGGTCGGCGGGCGAGGTGACCGCCCACAGGCGGTGGTGGGTGCCGTCGGTGGTGGTCGTGGTGAGCAGCGGTTCGCGTTCGACGGCCCGCTCGATGACGCCGGCCGCGCCGCCGTTGCCCCGGTAGGTCAGCAGCAGGGGTTCGAGGTTGGCTCGGGTGGTGCGCATCAGGCCGACCCGGTCGGCGACCGGCCGGGGCATGACGTCCTCGTGCGGGAGCACCACGCCGGCCTCCCGGCCGCTGATGGCGAGCGCGCCGATCAGGCCGCGCTGCAGCCGGCCGGGGCCGTCCCCGTCGTCGGCGGCCCGCTGCTCGTACACGTACAGCGCGGGCTCGGGATCGGGGGCGAGGACGCCCTCGCGCTGCCAGTCGCGCAGCAGCCGGGCCGCGTGGCGGTAGCGGGTGTCGCGGTCGGGGCGGTCGCCCGCGTCCTCGGGTTCGGGGCGGGGCAGGATCAGCCGGACGACGTTGTGCGGGTCGGCGGTCTCCAGGTCGAGCCGGCGGCCGGGGTCGACGACGTCGTACGGCGGCGAGGTCACCGCGGCCAGGGTGCCGACCCGGTCGGGGTCGTAGCGCAGGCCTCGGAAGGGGGACAGGGACAGTCCTGCGGTGGCGACGTGCCCGGGATCGCCGGGGCCGCCCTGCGGAGACTCCGCTCCGCTCTCTGCACTGGGTGCACTCATTCTGGGCATCGTAATCGGGTACGCGTTGTTGAGAGATCGGAACACCCGGCCGACCGACCGGCCGGTGCATCGGAGTGCGGGCACGGAGCGGGAGCGAGGTACGGCATGAGCAGTGGACAGGAGTGGGTGGGCGGCGCCGGTGGCGGGACGCCCGAGCAGGGCCGCCCGGGGGAGCCCGCGGGCGACGTCTACGACTGGTACCGGCGCGGCGTGCAGCTGCTGGCCGACCGGCACCCGGCCGCGGCGGAGCAGTTGCTGGCGCGGGCGGCCTTCGCCGAGCCGCAGTCGCTCAGCATCCGGGAGGCGCTGGCCCGGGCGCAGTTCGACGCGGGCTCGTACGCGGCCGCGCAGGAGAACTTCCGGCTGGTGGCGCTGGCCGATCCGTCGGACGACTACGCTCGGTTCGGGTGGGGCGTCTCGGCGGCCCGGCTGGGCGACTTCGAGACGTCCGCCAAGCAGTTGGCCCTCGCGGTGGCGATGAGCCCCGGCACGGCCCACTACCAGGCCGCGCTCCGGCAGAGCCGGGCGACGCTGGCGGCCCGCGCCGGGGCGTACGGGCCGCTGCTCCCGGGGGCACCGGGCTACCTGGAGCCCCCGCAGCAGGGCGACGGCGCAGCGACGCGCCCGGACAGCGGGGCGGCCGCGGGCACCGCCAGCACCGGCGGCACCGGCAGCACCGGCGGCGCCGGCCACCCCGACACAGTGGACAACGAGGAAGAGCACCAATGAGCGACACGGCAGGCACCGCGCGACGGACCGCACCGGGCGGCAGTGACCGCCCGCTGACCGAGGCGTACGACACGGCGCTGCTCGACCTCGACGGGGTGGTCTACGCCGGCCCGGACGCGATCGAGCACGCGGTGGAGTCGCTGGACGCGGCGCGGGCCGCCGGGATGCGGCTGGCGTACGTCACCAACAACGCCTCGCGGCCGCCGCGGGTGGTCGCGGAGCACCTCACCGAGCTGGGTGTGCCGGCCGACGCCGCCGATGTGATCAACTCGGCGCAGGCGGCGGCGCGGCTGGTGGCCGACAAGGTGCCGGCCGGGTCCAAGGTGCTCGTGGTGGGCGGCGCCGGGCTGCTGGAGGCGGTGGCCGAGCGCGGGCTGGTGGCCGTCCGCTCGCTGGCGGAGGGCCCGGCCGCGGTGGTGCAGGGCTACGACCCGTCGGTGGGCTGGCAGCAGCTGGCCGAGGCCGCGTACGCGGTGCAGCAGGGCCTGCCGTGGGTCGCCTCCAACACGGACCTGACGATCCCGACCGCGCGCGGCATCGCACCCGGGAACGGGACCCTGGTGGCGGCCGTCCGGGCCGCCGCCGGGGTGGACCCCGAGGTGGCGGGCAAGCCGATGCCGCCGATGCACCGCGAGACGGTGCTGCGCACGGGGGCGAAGCGGCCGCTGGTGGTGGGCGACCGCCTGGACACCGACATCGAGGGCGCCCACCGGGGCGGGGTGGACAGCCTGCTGGTCTTCACCGGCGTCACCACCCCGGCGCTGCTGCTGGCCGCACCGGCCGAGCACCGGCCCACCTACCTGGCCGCCGACCTGCGCGGGCTGCTGCTCGCCCAGCCGGCGGTGTCGGCGGTGGCCGGCGGCGGGTTCGCCTGCGGCGGCTGGACGGCGTCCGTGCAGGACGGCGTGCTGCACCTCGACGGGGTGGGGGAGGACCGCTACGACGGCCTGCGGGCCCTGTGCGCGGCTGCCTGGATGGCGTCGGACGGCGCCGACGGTGCGGCCGACGGGCGCAAGGCGCTGGCGGACCTCGGGTTCTGAGGCCCGTCGGCCCCGGCGGGGCCGGGCCGGGTCAGAGCAGGGTGCGCAGCCGCAGCAGGTCGCGGAAGCCTGCCTCCAGCTTGACCCGGCCGCCGGCCCAGGCGGAGGCGAAGTTCAGCCTGCCGCCGACGAGGGCCACCAGGTCGTCGCCGGACATCGCGAGCCGGATCTCGGCCCGTTCGGCCGGTGCGCCGGGGGCTTCGGTGACGTCCTGGATCCGCCCCTCGCGCAGCCGGCCGTTGAACGTGACGTCCAGGTCGGTGATCCAGCAGCTCAGCGAGCGGTCGAGCGCGGCGGCCTTGCGGACGTCGCCGGTGGAGCCCGCCATGTTCCGGCTGAGCTGCTCCAGCGCCTCGCGGCACTCCTCGGCGTTGGCCATGCTGCTGTCCACTTCTGTGCTGCGGTCCGGTCTGCGGTGTCCGGGGGTTCACGCTATCGCAGCCCGTCAGGAGGATCCCTTGCAGCGGGGCGGGGCCCCTTGGCGGTAGCGTCGTGAGTGGGCACCCGGGTCCGTCCGGTGCCCGTCGGCGACGGAGCGATGCGCGAGGGAGGCACCCGGATGCTTCGGGAGACGGTGCGGGGATTTGTGGCGATCGCCTCCGAGCTGGCCGAGGAGGTCGGCAAGCGGGTCGTCCTGACGGCCGCCGAACTGCTGGAGCGCAGCGGGATCGACCTGGCGGAGGTCGACCGCAAGGCGCGGGCCGCCGGTCAGTTCCCGCCCTCGGTCAAGTCCCTGCAGACGCTGGCGGAGGAGGCGGTGACCGCCGGCCGGGCCGGGTTCGACCTCGCGACGGGGGTGGCGCGCAGCGAGGTGGAGAAGGCGTTCGAGATGGTCGGCGACCAGGTGACCAAGGTCGGCGTCGTGCTCGCCTACCTGGAGAACCGGCTGCGGGACGTCGAGGAGGAGGTCGGTCCGCGGGCGGCCGAGTCGCCCGAGGAGCCCCCCGCGGCCCGTGCGGACGGACTGTTCGGGCACGGCTGGGAGCAGGCCGACTGGGTGCCGGAGAACGACTCGGACCCCCGGACGGCCGAACCGATAGTGACCGAGCGGGTCGAGGTCGACGACAGCGGGCCGGCCGAGGGGCCGCCCGCCCCGGCGAAGAAGGCCGCCCCGGTCAAGAAGGCAGCACCGGCGAAGAAGGCCGCGCCGGTCAAGAAGGCAGCCGCCAAGAAGGCCGCGGCCGAGGTGCCGGACAGCGCGAAGAAGAGCGGTGCCGCGAAGAGGACCGGTGCCAAGAAGGCGGCCGGAAAGAAGACCACCGTCACCAAGACGGCCTCCGCCAAGCAGCCGGCCGCGAAGAAGGCGACCCCGGCGAACGCCACCGCGAAGCGGGCCGCCACCAAGCGGACGACGGTGCGCCGCAGCACCAGCAGCAAGGGCCCCGATGCCTGACGGCACCGCACCGCCGGACGGGGCGCCGCAGCCGTCGCCGGCGGAGATCACCCCCACGGGCCACCCCGGGGTGGACGCCGCGCTCGTCCGCCTTCAGGCCCTGGACGGGGTGCCGACCGAGGAGCACGTCCCGGTGTACGAAGATGTTCACCAGCGGCTGGCCGACACCCTGACCGCGCTCGACCTTCCCTGACACGGCGCACGCGGCGCGCGGCACACGCGGCACGCAGCGCACGCCGTGCACGAGGACGGCAGCAAGCAGCAGCAAGCAGCAGTAGGAGCTGAAACCCCAGTGGCAGTGGCACGACGCCGACTCGACGCGGAGCTGGTCCGCCGCAACCTGGCCCGTTCGCGCGAGCACGCGTCCGAGCTGATCGCGGCCGGCCGGGTGACCGTGGGCGGCACCACCGCCACCAAGCCGGCGACCCAGGTGGAGACCGCGGCCGCCGTCGTGGTCGCCAAGGACGACAACGACCCCGACTACGTCTCGCGCGGGGGGCACAAGCTGGCGGGCGCCTTCGCGGCGTTCGTCCCGCAGGGCCTGGTCGTGGAGGGCCGCCGGGCGCTCGACGCCGGCGCGTCCACCGGCGGGTTCACGGACGTGCTGCTGCGCGGCGGCGTCGCGCACGTGCTGGCCGTGGACGTCGGCTACGGCCAGCTGGCCTGGTCGCTGCAGAGCGACGAGCGGGTCACCGTGATGGACCGCACCAACGTGCGCGAACTCACCCTGGAGCAGATCGGCGGGAGGCCCGTCGACCTGGTCGTCGGAGACCTCTCCTTCATCTCGCTCGGGCTGGTGCTGCCCGCGCTGGCGGGGTGCAGCGCGCCGGACGCGGACCTGGTGCTGATGGTGAAGCCGCAGTTCGAGATCGGCAAGGAGCGGCTCGGCAGCGGCGGGGTGGTGCGCAGCCCCGAGCTGCGGGCGGAGATGGTCCGGCAGGTGGCCAAGCAGGCGTGGGCCGCCGGGCTGGGGGTGCGGGCGGTCACCGCGAGCCCGCTGCCCGGCCCGTCCGGGAACGTCGAGTACTTCCTGTGGCTGCGCCGTGACGCCCCGGAACTGGACCCGGCCGAGGCGGACCGGGCCGTCGCCGAGGGGCCCCGATAGGCTGCTCTGCGGACGTCCGGCCGTCATAGCCATGACGGCCGCACCGGGTCGCAGGCCCGGAGGCGGGCCGAGTTTCGGAGAACGGCGACCCGGCAGGCGTAGGGAGAGGGCAGCATGAGCGAGGGACGTACGGTCTTCCTGATCGCGCACACCGGCCGGGAGACCGCGCTGCGCAGCGTGGAGGGCCTGGTACAGGGTCTGCTGAAGGCGGGGATCAGGATCCGGCTGCTGGCCACCGAGGCGGTCGACCTGGACCTGCCGGACGGCGTGGAACAGGTGGCCGCGGGCCGGGGGGCGGCGGACGGCTGCGAGCTGATCCTCGTCGCGGGCGGGGACGGGACGCTGCTGCGCGGCGCCGAACTGGCCCGCGAGCACGGGCTGCCGATGCTCGGGATCAACCTCGGCCGGGTCGGCTTCCTCGCCGAGGCCGAGCGGGACGATCTCGCGGTGGTCGTGGAGCGGGTGGTGGACGCCGACTACGAGGTCGAGGAGCGGATGACGCTCGACGTGGTGGTCCGCACCAACGGCGATGTGATCCACCAGGACTGGGCGCTCAACGAGGCGTCGATCGAGAAGGCCTCCCGGGAGCGGATGCTGGAGGTGGTGACCGAGGTGGACGGCCGGCCGGTCTCCAACTTCGGCTGCGACGGGGTGGTCTGCGCGACCCCGACCGGCTCGACGGCGTACGCGTTCTCGGGCGGCGGCCCGGTGGTGTGGCCGGAGGTGGAGGCGCTTCTGATGGTGCCCATCAGTGCGCACGCGCTGTTCGCCCGGCCGCTGGTGACCTCGCCCAACTCCGTGCTGGCGGTGGAGGTCCAGCCGAAGACCCCGCACGGCGTGCTGTGGTGCGACGGGCGGCGTTCGGTCGAACTCCCGGCCGGGGCCCGGGTGGAGGTCCGCCGGGGCCAGACGCCCGTCCGGCTGGCGCGGCTGCACCGGGCGCCCTTCACGGACCGGCTGGTGGCCAAGTTCGCGCTGCCGGTGACGGGTTGGCGCGGGCGCGCGGGCGCCTGCTGAGTGGTACCGAGACGAGGAGTCGAACGGGATGAGCGGGGCGATAACGGCGGTCAGCCGTAGTGCGGGGCACGAATTCAGCAAGCCGAACGAGCCGGCCGTGCGGCTGCTGGCCGGGCTCGGGGTCGAGGGGGACGCGCACCTGGGGGTGACCGTCCAGCACCGCTCGCGGGTGGCGCAGGACCCGACCCGGCCGAACCTCCGTCAGGTGCACCTGATGCACGCGGAGCTGCACGAGCAGCTGCGGCTCGCCGGGTACGAGGTCGCGGCCGGCGACCTCGGGGAGAACATCACCACCCGCGGCCTCGACCTGCTCGGGCTGCCGCGGGGCGCGAAGCTGCACCTCGGTGCGGACGCGGTGGTCGAGGTGACCGGTCTGCGCAATCCCTGCCCGCAGATCAACGCCTTCCGGGAGGGCCTGCTGAAGCAGGTCGTCGGCCGGGACGAGGCGGGCGACGTGGTCCGCCTGGCCGGGATCATGGGCATCGTGCTGGCCGACGGCGAGGTCCGGCCCGGCGACGCCGTCCGGGTCGAGCTGCCGGCCGGCCCGCACGTGCCGCTGCAACCGGTGTAGCCGGGCCTGCCGAGCCTGCCGAGCCTGCCCGCCGGTCGTCAGACGGCCAGCGGCGGGCGGTCCTCGGCGGCCGGCCAGTGCTCGCCGGCCGCCGCCCGGGCCGCCACCGCGGCGAGCCGCTCCACGGCCGCGGGGACGGCCGCGGCGGGCACGGTCAGCGGGACCCGGATGAAGTTCTCGAACGCGCCGTCGGAGCCGAACCTGGTGCCGGCGGCGATCCGCACCCCGCCGCGCTCCCCGGCGGCGGCGAGCGCGCTGCCGGAGACGCCGTCCGTGGCCAGCCAGAGGCAGAGGCCGCCGGGCGGCTCGGCGAACCGCCAGCCGGGCAGCCGCTCGCGCAGCCCGGCGGTGAGGGCGGCGGCGGTGGCGCGCAGGCGCTGGAGCTGGTGCGAGCGGACGTCCGGCAGGGGATCGCCGAGCAGGGCGGCGGCGATCAGCTGGTCCAGCACGGGGGTTCCCACGTCGCTGTAGACGCGGTCCACCGCCAGGCGGCGGACGAAGGACGGCGCGGCCCGGACCCAGCCGATCCGCAGGCCGCCCCAGAGCAGCTTGCTCGCCGACCCGACGGTGACCACGTGCGCGCCCCGGTCCAGGGCGGCCGTCGGCCGGGGCATCGGCGCGTCGTCGGCCGAGCCCCAGCCCAGTTCGGCCGTCGTCTCGTCCACCAGCACGACCGTCCCGGCGGCCCGGGCGGCGGCGAGCAGCCGGCGGCGCTGCTCCTCGGTGATCAGCGTGCCGGTCGGGTTGTGGAAGTCGGGGATGACGTACGCGACCTTCGGCGCGGCGCCGCGCAGGACGCGCTGCCACTCGGCGACGTCCCACAGTGGCAGCCGCTCCGGGCCGCCGGGCCAGGCGTGCGGGACGGGCACCAGCCGGGAGCCGCCCAGCCGCAGTGCCTGGAGGGTGTGCGCGTAGGTGGGCGCCTCGACGGCGACCCGGTCGCCGCGCCCGAGCAGGGCGCGCAGCACCAGGTGCAGGGCGCCCATCGCGCCGGTGGTGACGAGGATCTGGTCGGGCGTGGTGGGCAGTCCGCGCGCGGTGAACCGGCGGGCGATCGCCTCCCGCAGGACGGGCAGGCCGGTGGGGTAGCAGCCGTGGCCGGCCGCGTACGCGGGCAGCTGCTCGACCGCCCGCGCCGCCGCCTCGCCCAGGTAGGGCTGCGGGGCGGGCAGCGCCGCCACCCCGAGGTCGAGGGTCTGGTCCTGCTCGTCCGGCGGCACCGGGTGCATGGCGTCGCTCGGCGGCCGGGCGCCCTCGGGCAGGGCCGTCCAGCTGCCGGCCCCCCGGCGGCTGTGCAGGTAGCCCTCGGCACGCAGGGCCTCGTACGCGGTGGCGACGGTGGTGCGGCTGAGCGTCAGCGCGGCGGCCAGCTCGCGTTCGGCGGGCAGTCTGGCGCCGACCGGCAGCCGGCCCTCGGAGACCAGCGTGCGGACCTGGCCGGCCAGGGTGCGGTAGGCGGGGCGGTGCCCGGCCGGCTCGGGCAGGCGGGCGGCGGCGAGCAGCCGGGCGAGGGCGGGGGGAGTGACGGTGGTGTGCCATTCGGCCATCGTGATCAAGTCCGATCGGTCCACTTGCTCGGAATTGGCCCTGGAAGTGGCCCCGGTGGACTCCCGATGATGACAGGGCGGCCGCGCCGTCCACCAGACCCGTCCACTCCGTGAACGGGCGCCCGCTTCGCGAACACCCCCGCCGGGCCCCACCGGCCCGATCCGCAAGGAGACCCGATGGCCACCACCGTCATGCCCGGCAGGACCCCGGGAGGGCTCACCACCGCGGCCGGCGGCCGCGCCCTCGGCCGCCGCCTCCCGCAGCTCCTGGCCGGCCTGCTGCTCTACGGCTCCAGCATGGCGCTGATGATGCGCGCGACCCTCGGCGTCAACCCGTGGGACGTCCTCCACCAGGGCCTGCAACGCCACCTCGGCCTCTCGATGGGCGCCTGGGTCACCATCACCGGGGCCGCCGTCCTGCTGCTCTGGATACCGCTGCGCCAGCGGCCCGGCGTCGGCACGGTCGGCAACGTGCTGCTGCTCGGCCTGGCGATGGACCTCACCCTGCGGGTGGTCGCCGCGCCCGGACCGCTCACCGCCCGGATCGCGCTGCTGGCCGCCGGCATCGTCCTCAACGGACTGGCCACCGGCCTCTACATCGGCGCCCGCCTCGGCCCCGGCCCGCGCGACGGGCTGATGACCGGCCTGCACCGGCGCACCGGCCGGTCCCTGCGGCTGATCCGTACCGGCATCGAGCTGACCGTCCTGGTCATCGGCATCCTGCTCGGCGGCACCGCCGGGGTGGGCACCGTCGCGTACGCGCTCGCCATCGGCCCGCTCGCACAGTTCTTCCTGCGGCTGTGCGCGGTGCCGCAGGCCGCACCCACGGAGCTGCCGGACAAGCCCCGGAACTGATGAACTTGGGGGCGCGGCGTTGCCGCTCGTCGCGCGACGGGTCCGGAACCTCGTAAGGTCGTCACCGTGTTGGACGAGATGCGGATACGAGATCTTGGTGTCATCGAGGACGCCGTGGTCGAACTGGCACCGGGGTTCACCGTCGTCACCGGTGAGACCGGTGCGGGCAAGACCATGGTGGTGACCAGCCTCGGCCTGCTGCTCGGCGGCCGGGCCGACCCGGGCCTGGTGCGCGGCGGCTCCGGCCGGGCGGTGGTCGAGGGCCGGCTCGAACTGCCCGCCGACTCCCCGGCGGCGCAGCGCGCCGTCGAGGCCGGCGCCGAACTCGACGACGGCGCGCTGCTGATCAGCCGCACCGTCTCCGCCGAGGGCCGCTCCCGGGCGTACGTCGGCGGCCGTGCGGTGCCCGTCGGCCTGCTCGCCGAACTCGGCGAGGACCTGATCGCCGTGCACGGCCAGACCGACCAGCAGCGGCTGCTGCGGCCCTCACGCCAGCGCGGCGCGCTGGACCGCTACGCGGGCGAGGCCGTCGCCGGGCCGCTGGCCCGCTACCGGGGCGTCTACCGCAGCCTGCGCGAGGTCTCGGCGACGCTGGAGGAGCTGACCACCCGGGCCCGCGAGCGGGCCCAGGAGGCCGACCTGCTGCGCTTCGGCCTGGACGAGGTCGCCGCCGCCGAACCCGTCGCCGGCGAGGACACCGAACTCGCGGCCGAGGCCGAGCGGCTGGGCCACGCCGACGCCCTCTCCTCCGCCGCCACGCTCGCCCACGCCGCCCTCGCGGGCGACCCGTCCGAGCCCGACTCGCTGGACGCCGGCACCCTGCTGGCCCAGGCCCGCCGGGCGCTGGACGGCGTCCGCTCGCACGACGAGCGGCTCGCCCCGCTGGCCGACCGCCTCAACGAGGTCGGCTACCTGCTGGCCGACGTGGCCGGCGACCTGGCCGGCTACGCGGACGACCTGGACGCCGACCCGGTCCGCCTCGCGGCGGTCGAGGAGCGCCGCTCGGTGCTGTCCCACCTGCTGCGCAAGTACGGCGGCCCGGAGAACACCCTCGCCGAGGTGCTGGCCTGGGCCGAGGCCGGTGCCGGCCGGCTCGCCGAACTCGACGGCGACGACGAGCGGATCGACGAGCTGGGCGCCCGGGAGAGCGCGCTGCGCGCCGAGTTGGCCGAGCTGGCGGCCGAGGTGTCGCAGGCCAGGCACGCGGCCGCCGACGCCTTCGCCGGGGCCGTCTCCGCCGAGCTCGCCGAACTCGCCATGCCGCACGCCCGGGTCACCTTCCGGATCAGCCTGCTCGACGACCCGGCCGGCATCGAGCTGGACGGCCGGACGGTCGCCTACGGCGCGCACGGCGTGGACGAGGTCGAGGTGCTGCTCGCACCGCACCCCGGTGCCTCGCCGCGTCCGATCGCCAAGGGCGCCTCCGGCGGTGAGCTGTCCCGGGTGATGCTCGCCGTCGAGGTGGTCTTCGCCGGGGCGGACCCGGTGCCGACGTACCTCTTCGACGAGGTCGACGCGGGCGTCGGCGGCAAGGCGGCGGTGGAGATCGGCCGCCGGCTCGCCAAGCTGGCCGAGTCGGCGCAGGTCGTCGTCGTCACCCACCTCCCGCAGGTCGCGGCCTTCGCCGACCGCCACCTCGTGGTGGAGAAGACCAACGACGGCACCGTGACCCGCAGCGGCGTCAAGGTGCTGAACGACGAGGAGCGGGTCCGGGAGCTCTCCCGGATGCTGGCGGGCCTGGAGGACTCCGAGCTGGGCCGGGCCCACGCCGAGGAGTTGCTGGCCGCCGCCCGCGCCCCGCGCGGACGGTAGCGCGGCCGGCCCCGGCCGGGCCGGCCACCGCCGCCCGGCGGGGCCACGACGCGCCCCGCCGTGGTGCCGACTGTCCAAGAGGGCCGCGGACCTGGCATCGTGGCCGCTGGACACTGGCCTTCCAGTCCCGAGCGCCGCTCGCGGGCCCCACCGGCCCTCCTGGCCCGCCATCACGGGCCGGAGGCGGCCTCCCACCGCCAGATGGGAGGACACGGCCCCCAGCAGCGGCGCCAGTTCCTGAACGAGTCGGAGCGAGACGACGTGGACCCATCCGCCGCCCGGACCCCGGCGGCCGCCCCCGAGCCGGGGCAGCTGCACGTGGTACTCGTCATGTCCGCCGGGACCGCCGGCATCGGCGCGCACGTGCGCTCCCTGACGCAGGGCCTGGTCGCGCACGGAGTGAGCGTGACGGTCTGCGCGCCGGCCGGCACGGACGCGCTGTTCGGCTTCTCCGCCACCGGCGCCAGGTTCCACCTGGTCGACATCACCCCCACCGCCGGCGCCCGCAGCGACGCCGCCGCGATCGGCGAGCTGCGCCGGGCCTTCACCGGCGCGGACGTCGTGCACGCGCACGGCCTGCGGGCCGGGCTGCTCTCCGACCTGGCGCTGCGCACGGCGGGCCGGTTCCCCGGGCTGCGCCCCGAGACCCCGCTGGTCGTCACCTCGCACCAGGCGATGCTGGCCACCGGGATGGAACGCCGGCTCCAGCGCCTGATGGAACGCCGGGTGGCCCGGGCCGCCGACCTGGTGCTCGGCGCCTGCTCGGACCTGGTCGCCCGGGCCCGCGAACTCGGCGCCACCGACGCCCGGCTCGGCCCGGTCGCGGCCCCGCCGATGCCGCCCGGCGGGCTGGACCGGGCCGCCGCCCGCGCCGCCCTGCTCGGCGACGCGCCCGACCGGCCGGTGGTGCTGGCGATCGGGCGGCTCGTCCCGCAGAAGGCCTTCGGGCTGCTGCTGGACGCCGCCCGGGAGCTGGCGGGCCTCGCGCCGCAGCCGCTGGTGGTGATCGCCGGGGAGGGCGCCGAGGGCCCCGGGCTGCGCGAGCGGGTCGCCGCCGAGGGCCTGCCGGTCGAGCTGCTCGGCTACCGCACCGACGTCCCCGACCTGCTCGCGGCGGCCGACGTGGTGGTGGTCAGCAGCCGCTGGGAGGCCCGCTCGCTGGTCGTCCAGGAGGCGCTGCGGGCCGGGGTCCCGGTGGTCTCCACGGCCGTCGGCGGCATCCCCGAGCTCGTCGGTGACGCCGCCGTGCTCGTCCCGGCGGGCGACGCCGCGGCGCTCGGCGCGGCCGTCCGCGAGCTGCTGGCCGACCCCGGGCGCCGTGAGCGCCTTGCCGAGGCCGGCCGGCAGCAGGCCGGGACGTGGCCGGACGAGGCCGCGACGGTCGCCCAGGTGCTCAGCACCTACGACGAGCTGGTCCAGCGCAGCTGACCCCGCCCGGCCCCGTCCAGGCCCCGCCCGGCCGCCCGGTGCCGTTACACGACGGCCTGCTCGTCCTGGTCGGCGGCGGCGCGGTCCGGCTGGGCCGCCAGGTAGGCGCCGCCGCAGGCGGTCAGCCGCAGGGCGGTGTCGATCAGCGGCACGTGGCTGAAGGCCTGCGGGAAGTTGCCGACCTGGCGCTTGAGGCGCGGGTCCCACTCCTCGGCGAGCAGGCCGAGGTCGTTGCGCAGCGCCAGCAGCTTGTCGAACAGCTCCCGGGCCTCGGTGACCCGCCCGATCATCGCCAGGTCGTCGGCGAGCCAGAACGAGCAGGCCAGGAACGCGCCCTCGTGGCCGGACAGCCCGTCGACGTTGTTGCCCTCGTCGTCGTGGGTGGGGTAGCGCAGCACGAAGCCGTCCTCGGTGGAGAGCTCGCGCTGGATCGCCTCGATGGTGCCGATCACCCGCTTGTCGTCCGCGGGCAGGAAGCCGACCTGGGGGATGAGCAGCAGCGAGGCGTCCAGCTCCTTGCCGCCGTAGTACTGGGTGAAGGTGTTGCGCTCGGCGTCGTAGCCCTTGTCGAGGACGTCGCGGTGGATGGTGTCGCGCAGCTCGCGCCAGTGCTCCAGCGGGGTGCCGGCCTGCTCGTCGGCGGGGAGCTGCTCCAGCAGCTTGATGGTGCGGTCGACGGCGACCCAGGCCATCACCTTGGAGTGGACGAAGTGCCGGCGCGGCCCGCGGACCTCCCAGATGCCCTCGTCGGGCTCCGTCCAGTGCTCCTCCAGGTAGGTGATCAGCTTCAGCTGGAGGTGGTGCGCGTGGTCGTTGCGGGCCAGGCCGGTCATGTGGGCCAGGTGCAGGGCCTCGACCACCTCGCCGTAGACGTCCAGCTGGAGCTGCCCGGCGGCGCCGTTGCCGACCCGGACGGGCTGCGAGCCCTCGTACCCGGGCAGCCAGTCCAGCGAGGACTCGGTCAGCTCGCGCTCGCCCGCGATGCCGTACATGATCTGCAGGTTCTCCGGGTCACCGGCGACGGCCCGCAGCAGCCACTCGCGCCAGGCGCGGGCCTCGTCGCGGTAGCCGGTGCGCAGCAGCGAGGAGAGGGTGATGGCGGCGTCGCGCAGCCAGGTGTAGCGGTAGTCCCAGTTGCGCTCGCCGCCGATGTCCTCGGGCAGCGAGGTGGTGGGGGCGGCGACGATGCCGCCGGTGGGGGCGTAGGTGAGGCCCTTGAGGGTGATCAGCGAGCGGACCACGGCCTCCCGGTAGGGGCCCTGGTAGGTGCACTGGCCGGCCCACTCGCGCCAGAAGTCCTCGGTGGCGGAGAGCATCGCCTCGGCGTCCGGCGCGCTGGGGGCGTCCAGGTGGGAGGCCTGCCAGGTGAGGGCGAAGGCGATCCGCTCGCCGGCGGTGACGGTGAAGTCGGCGTACGTGGTGAGGTCCCGGCCGTACGTCTCGGCCTCGCCGTCCAGCCAGACGGAGTCGGGGCCGGCCACGGCGACGGTGCGGTGCCCGCCGTCGGCCTGCTCGACGCGGTGCACCCAGGGCACCACCCGGCCGTAGCTGAAGCGCATCCGCAGGGCGGAGCGCATCCGGACCCGGCCCTCCAGGCACTCGACGATCCGGATGATCTGCGGGACGGCGTCCCGGCCGGCCAGCGGGCGGGGCGGCATGAAGTCGATCACCCGGACCTTGCCGCCCTGGGTGTCCCACTCCTGTTCGAGGATGAGCGAGTCACCGCGGTAGCGGCGCCGGTCGGCCGGTACGGCGGGCGCGGAGGCGCTCGGCGGCGGGATCCGGAGTTCACCCGTATCGGTGAACGTGCTGCGGGGCGCCGCGGCCGGGGCGTCGGCACCCGGGCCGGCCGGCCCGGCGACCGTCTCGGCGGGGCCGATCCGCCAGAACCCGTGTTCATCGGTCCCCAGCAGGCCGGCGAAGACGGCCGGGGAGTCGAAGCGGGGAAGGCACAGCCAGTCGACCGCCCCGTCCCTGCTGACCAGGGCAGCGGTCTGCATGTCCCCGATGAGTGCGTAGTCCTCGATACGGCCGGCCACGTGGATCTCCAGTTCGCAAGGTGGGCGCGACGCGACGTCGACGGCTGCGAGCGAGCGGGAGCGGAGCCGGCCTGTGTCCGCGCCCGGGCACCTTCGGGGCTCCGTCATGGTGGTGGCGGGGCCGGCGGGGTGTCCGCAGGGGGCTCTGGTGGGCCCCTGGTGGGCGGGAGGGGGATCGGGGTGACGAGGAGGTCCGGTCGCGCATCGGGGACCGAGGGGTGATCTGACCCTCCCTCGCCCTCCGCGTGCTCTGCTGTCGGCGATGCGTCCGAGAAGCTTACGTCGGACGGGTGGGGAGGAGCACACGCAGAGTGGCCCGCGTGGCGGCATATTCCGGCGGAAATGCCGTGCATCGGCCCTACCCGCGCGGCGTCGGTGACAGGTTCATCCTGTTGGGCCATGCGGAGCTGATCCTTCCGGGCCGGTGCCCCTGGCCCGGTCGAGCGCGGCGCGGGGGGCGCACCGGTGGCCGCCGGATGTCCGCCGGGTGCCGGGGGCGGCGGGCCGGAAAGCGTCCGGTCCGGTGCACTGATACCCTGGTATCCCGTGGACTGGTGGGATCGAACGCCCCGGACCAGCCGACCCGACGACCCCAACGGAGCTCTACCGAGCCCCGGCCGGGCACGCTCAGTGAGCATCCGCCCCGCGTCGGACGGCGAGCCGAAGGCCCCACCTTCAAAGTCTCTTCGACACGCGAACCACGGGAGCCCCCTCTTGGCACAGCCCCATTCCGGCAAGGCATCGAACGGCCGCGCCGTGACGACCAAGCACCTTTTCGTCACCGGGGGTGTCGCCTCGTCGCTCGGCAAGGGCCTCACCGCCTCCAGCCTCGGTGCGCTGCTCAAGGCCCGCGGGCTGCGCGTGACGATGCAGAAGCTCGACCCGTACCTCAACGTCGACCCCGGCACGATGAACCCGTTCCAGCACGGTGAGGTCTTCGTCACGGACGACGGCGCCGAGACCGACCTCGACGTCGGCCACTACGAGCGGTTCCTCGACACCAACCTGCACGGCTCGGCGAACGTCACCACCGGCCAGGTGTACTCGACGGTCATCGCCAAGGAGCGCCGCGGCGAGTACCTGGGCGACACCGTCCAGGTCATCCCGCACATCACCAACGAGATCAAGTCCCGGATCCGCCGGATGGCGACCGACGACGTGGACGTGGTGATCACCGAGGTCGGCGGCACCGTCGGCGACATCGAGTCGCTGCCGTTCCTGGAGGCCGTCCGCCAGGTCCGCCACGAGGTCGGCCGGGACAACGTCTTCTTCGTGCACGTCTCCCTGCTGCCGTACATCGGCCCGTCGGGCGAGCTGAAGACCAAGCCGACCCAGCACTCGGTCGCGGCCCTGCGCAACATCGGCATCCAGCCGGACGCCATCGTGCTGCGGGCCGACCGCGAGGTGCCGCAGGCCATCAAGCGCAAGATCTCGCTGATGTGCGACGTGGACGAGGAGGCCGTGGTCGCGGCCATCGACGCCAAGTCGATCTACGACATCCCCAAGGTGCTGCACTCCGAGGGCCTGGACGCGTACGTGGTGCGCCGCCTGGACCTGGCCTTCCGCGACGTCGACTGGACGACGTGGGACGACCTGCTGCGCCGGGTCCACGAGCCGCAGCACATCGTCAAGGTCGCCCTGGTCGGCAAGTACATCGACCTCCCCGACGCCTATCTCTCGGTCACCGAGGCGCTGCGGGCCGGCGGCTTCGCCAACAACGCCCGGGTCGAGATCAAGTGGGTCACCTCCGACGACTGCGAGACGCCCGAGGGCGCCCGCGAGCAGCTCGGCGACGTGGACGCGATCTGCATCCCCGGCGGCTTCGGCGACCGGGGCGTCACCGGCAAGGTCGCCGCGATCACCTTCGCCCGTGAGAACAAGGTGCCGCTGCTGGGGCTCTGCCTCGGCCTGCAGTGCGTGGTCATCGAGGCCGCCCGCAACCTGGCCGGCCTGGCGGAGGCGAACTCCACCGAGTTCGAGCCCGGCGCCAAGCACCCGGTCATCTCGACCATGGCCGAGCAGCTGGCCATCGTCGACGGCAAGGGCGACCTGGGCGGCACCATGCGGCTGGGCTCCTACCCGGCGAAGCTCGCCGAGGGCTCGATCGTGCGCGAGGTGTACGGCGACGAGCAGTACGTGGACGAGCGCCACCGCCACCGCTACGAGGTCAACAACGCCTACCGGGCGGACCTGGAGAAGACCGGCCTGGTCTTCTCCGGCCTGTCGCCCAAGGGCGACCTGGTCGAGTACGTCGAGTACCCGCGCGAGGTGCACCCCTACCTGGTGGCCACCCAGGCCCACCCGGAGCTGAAGTCGCGCCCGACCCGCCCGCACCCGCTGTTCGCCGGTCTGGTGGCCGCGGCCATCAAGATCAAGGTCGGCGGCGAGTAGGACCGGTCCGCTCCTGGACGGCGGCCGCGCGGAACCCCCGCGCGGCCGCCGTTCGGCGTACATTAGCGTCGTACTGACGAAAAGGGGAGAAGAGATGACGGACGCAGCACAGCCGATCCGGGACGTCGCCGAGGAGTGGCGCGTCCTCAGCTCCGAGACGCCCTTCCGGGGCCGGGTCACCGGGGTGCGCACCGACGAGGTCGAGATGCCCGACGGCACCACCGCCCGGCGGGACTACCAGCTCCACCCCGGCTCGGTCGCCATCCTCGCCCTCGACGAGCAGCAGCGGGTGCTGGTCGTCCGCCAGTACCGCCACCCCGTCCGCCAGCGCCTCTGGGAGCTGCCCGCGGGCCTGCTGGACGTACCCGGCGAGAACCCGCTGCACGCCGCCCAGCGCGAGCTGTACGAGGAGGCGCACTGCAAGGCGGGCGAGTGGAAGGTCCTGATCGACTTCTACACCTCGCCCGGCGGCACCGACGAGGCCCTGCGGATCTTCCTCGCCTCCGATCTCGCCGAGGCCGAGGGCGAGCGCTACGCCGCGCACGGGGAGGAGCTGGAGATCGAGGTGGCCCGGGTGCCGCTCGACGAGCTCGTCCGCCTCGTCCTGGCCGGCGAGCTGCACAACCCCACGCTCAGCGCCGGTTCCCTCGCTCTGCACGCGGCGCTGCGCCAGGCCGGCGGCCTGGACGCGCTGCGCCCGGCCGAGGCGCCCTGGCCGGCCAGGCCGTTCGACGCGGGCTGAGCGCCCCCGGCGGACCGGCGTTGATCCACAGGGGTGATTTACCGGTTCGTACGACCGGATGTCACCCCCGCGGCGCCGGACCGTCGAACTACGCTTCGCACACAGGGCCCGCTACGGGCCTGGCCGGCAGTCCGCCCGCGGGAGCTGCCGGACAGGCCCGGGGGCCGGCTCCGCAGAGTGACTGGTCGGGAGTGGCGCTGGTGGCGAGGAAGACGGCGACGATGGACGCACGGCCGACCCCGGACGGAGCCGCGGACGGCCTGCCCGCCGGCCCCGCCGTGTTCGCCGGACGGCGCACCGAACTCGCCGCCCTGCGGGCCGCCGCGGCCCGGCCGGCCGCCGGGCGCAGCCCCGTCCTGGTCCTGGCCGGACGCCCCGGCTCCGGCCGCACCACGCTGGCCGTGCACTTCGCCCGCTCCGTCGCCGGCGACCACCCCGACGGCACCCTGTTCGCCCGGCTCTCCGCCCCCGACGGCAGCCGGGTGCCGCCCGGCCAGGTCGCCCGCCGCCTGCTGGAGCAGCTCGGCGGGACCCTCGACGCCATGCTGCTGCCCGGCGCCGGCCAGGACGGCCGCGACGACCCCGCCTGCGTACGGCTGCGCGCCGCACTGGCCGGGCGCAGGGTCCTGCTGCTGCTGGACGACGTCAAGGACGCGGGGCAGCTCTGGCCACTGCTCGCCGACGAGCCCGGGTGCCTGGTCGTCGCCACCACCGCGGGCCCGCTCACCGGGATCGAGGACATCGACCCGTGCATCCTCGGCGGCCTCGAACAGCGCACCTCGGTCGGCCTCCTCGGCGACCTGGTCGGCGGCAACCGGATCAGCTGCGACCCGGTCGGCGGCGCCGACCTGGCGGAGGCCTGCGCCTCCCGTCCGGCCGCCCTGCGGCTGATGGCGGGCTGGCTGCGCGGCAACCCCAAGGCGGCGGTCACGGACGCCGCCCGCGAACTGGCCCGGGTCACGGCGGCGGCCCCCGCGCCGGCCGCGGCCCCGGCCCGCACGGCGGGCGGGAAACAGGGGGCCGGCCGGCCTGCCGCGGGCGAGCCGCAGGCGGACCGTCCGGACGTGCGGAAGCCGTCGCCGCAGGAGCCGGCCGGGAAGGCCGGGAAGGGCAGGCCCGCACCCGCGCGCCCCGCCACCGCTCCCGCGCCCCCCGGCAAGCCGCCGGCGGCCGCAGCGCCCCCTGCCACGCCCCGGCCGTCCGTCGCACCGTCCGTCGCACCGTCCGTCGCACCGCCCACGGCCGAGGTCGGGCCCGCCGAGCCCGTGCCGGTGCCGGACAACGACCCGCTGATCGGGGCCTTCACCCTGCTCTACGGCACCCTGCCGGCCGGGCAGGCGCGGATGCTGCGCACCCTGACCCTGGCCCCGGCGCAGACCGCCGACCTGCGGACGGCCTCCGCCCTGGTGGGCTGCCCCGCCCCGGAGGCCGCCGCCACGCTGGCCGCGCTGGCGGGCCACGAACTGCTCGGCGAGGAGCCGCCCGCCGCCGACGGCACCCCCCGCTACCGGGTGCCCGGCCGGCTGTACGCCCGGCTGGTGCAGCTGCGCGAGGCCACCGACCGCCCCGCTGAGACCGAACTCGCGCGGGCCCGGCTGCTGGAGCGGCTCGTCCGGCTGGTCGACTCGGCGCGGGCGCTGCTCGACCCGGCCGGCGGCCCGGGGCCCGAGGCGCTCCCCGGGCCGCTGCGGCTGCGCTCCGCCGACCAGGCCCGCCAGTGGCTGCTCGGCGAGCGTGACCTCCTGCTGGGCGCCGTGGCGGGCGCCATCGGCCAGGGCGACCTGGACGGTTCGGCCGGCCGGCTGGTCACCGCGCTGCTCCGCGCCCTGCCGCTGACCGGCGGCGCCGCACCCGCGGACCTGCACCAGCTGCACGAACTGGTGCTCCGGGTGGCCGAGCGGCACGGCGCGCCCCGCCGGGCGGCCGCCGCCCTGCTGAACCTGGCCGACCTGCAGGCCGCGGCCGGGCACTGGGACCAGGCGGCCGGCCGTTACCGGGCGGCCCTCGGGCACGCCCGTACGGCGGAGGACGAGCCCGCCTGCGCGCGCGCCCTGGAGGGGGCGGCCGGCTGCCATCGCGCGCTGGGTGATCCGGTGCGCGCCGCCGATGCGTACGGACGGGCGCTCGGGCTGCGGCAGGAGCTGGGGGACCAGCCCGCGGAGGCCCGGCTGCTGGCCCGGCTCGCCGAGGCGCACACCGCCCAGCGCCGGTTCGAGGAGGCCGAGCGGGAGTACCGGGCGTCGCTGGCGGTGCTGCGCCGGCTGGGCGACGACCGGGGGCGGGAGGCGGTGACGGTCGCCCTGGAGCACCTGCGGGAGCAGGTCGATGGCGGTTGGTAGCGATCGGCTTCGGAGTAATGTCCCAGATGCCGTTTTTCGTCGTAATTGCTGGAAAATCCCGCGCGCAAGCCTACGAACCTGCCAATGTGTCCCGCCGATTTGGTCAGTTTGGAAGGCTGACACGCCGACTGGGCTTCATTACACTCGAACCTAGTCGCGCAGCGAGATGTGCCCCGGTGTCCTCCGGTGGCTGCCCGTGCGCGTCGCCCGCCGGTCATTCCCCGGCCGGGACCACAGGTAAGAGGGACGTGTTTAGCCGTGACCAAGGTCGGCATCCCCCGCGAGGTCAAGAACCACGAGTACCGCGTGGCCATCACGCCCGCCGGCGTGCATGAGCTGGTCCGTAACGGACACGAGGTCTACATCGAGGACAACGCCGGTCTCGGCTCCTCGATCCCCAACGAGGAGTACGTGGCCGCCGGCGCCACCGTCCTCGCCACCGCCGACGAGGTCTGGGCGACCGCCGACCTGCTGCTGAAGGTCAAGGAGCCGATCGCCCAGGAGTACCACCGCCTGCGCAAGGGCCAGACCCTCTTCACCTACCTGCACCTGGCGGCCGACCGGGCCGGCACCGACGCGCTGCTCGCGTCCGGCACCACGGCCATCGCGTACGAGACGGTGCAGCTCGCGGGCGGTGCCCTGCCGCTGCTCGCCCCGATGTCCGAGGTCGCGGGCCGGCTCGCGCCGCAGGTCGGCTCGTACCACCTGATGCGCCCGGCCGGCGGCCGCGGCACCCTCCCCGGCGGCGTGCCCGGCACCCACCCGGCGAAGGCCGTCGTCATCGGCGGTGGCGTCTCCGGCTGGCACGCGGCCACCATCGCCATCGGCATGGGCTACGACGTCACCCTGCTCGACCGCGACATCAACAAGCTGCGCGAGGCCGACAAGATCTTCGGCACGAAGATCAAGGCGATCGCCTCCAACGCCTTCGAGCTGGAGAAGGCCGTCCTCGACGCCGACCTGGTGATCGGTGCCGTCCTGATTCCCGGCGCCAAGGCCCCCAAGCTGGTCACCAACGAGCTGGTCTCCCGGATGAAGCCGGGCTCCGTGCTCGTCGACATCGCGATCGACCAGGGCGGCTGCTTCGAGGACTCCCGCCCCACCACGCACGACGACCCGACCTTCCAGGTCCACAACTCGGTGTTCTACTGCGTGGCGAACATGCCGGGCGCCGTCCCGAACACCTCCACCTACGCGCTGACCAACGCCACGCTGCCCTACATCGTGGAGCTGGCCAACCGTGGCTGGAAGGACGCGCTGCGCCGCGACGCCGCGCTCGCCAAGGGCCTCAACACGCACGAGGGCCAGATCACCTTCGCGGGTGTCGCCGAGGCCTTCGGCCTGGAGTCGGTTTCCCTGGAGAGCGTGCTCGCCTGACACACCCTCAGGGCGGTCCGTCCCGTTCGCGGGGCGGACCGCACGCCCCCGGCCCGATCGTCTCGGGCCGGGGGCTTCGGCATGCCCGCGTGCGGCGGCCGGCGGGGGGGCGCGCGGGTTCGCGACGCCGGCCCGGACGACCTCCGGCGGCGGCCGGCGGAAGTGTCGTCAATTTCTGTGGGTCGCGTCACCCGACCGCAGAAACGTTAGGGTCAAGGGGCCGCCCATCCCTTGACAGAGGGTGGCCCGATAGTCGACACATCCTGCCCACTACCGTGGATTGTGTTGCTGCGAACGCCCGGAACGGCCTAGAGTCGCAAACCGTCGGCATGCTGCCACGCTGACGAATCGACATAGAGTCCTGGATGCCCAAGGAGGTAAGACGACTTGTGAATGAGTCGACATTTGCTCCCGGGGGTGGTCAGCCAGGACTGGCGGGGCACACCGCCGGACAGCCGAGTGAGGGGCCCGGGGCCCGACACGCCACCGTGGGCTCGGCCGAGGTCGGCTCGGTCGCGGTCCGCACCTTCGAGGCCCGCCAGGCCAACGCCCCGGTCATCGAGTACGAAACCGAGCTGCCGTCGCACGGTCTGGCCTACGGCGAGTTCGCCTACGGCGCCTACGACGACCCGGACGCCGAGTACGAGCCCGACCCCGAGTACGCCGCCACCCTGGCCCCCGACGCCGCGCGCCAGCGCCGCGAGCGGGTCGGCCCGACCGGCCGGCCGCTGCCGTACTTCCCGATCCCCGCGCCGCTGGCCGACCACGGCCCCGCGCAGATCATCGCGATGTGCAACCAGAAGGGCGGCGTCGGCAAGACCACGTCGACCATCAACCTGGGGGCCGCGCTCGCCGAGTACGGCCGCCGGGTGCTGCTGGTCGACTTCGACCCGCAGGGCGCGCTCTCCGTCGGCCTCGGGGTCAACCCGATGGAGCTCGACGTCACCGTCTACAACCTCCTCATGGAGCGGGGGCTGACGGCCGATGAGGTGCTGCTGAAGACCGCCGTCCCCGGCATGGACCTGCTGCCCTCCAACATCGACCTGTCCGCCGCCGAGGTGCAGCTGGTCAGCGAGGTGGCCCGGGAGTCCGCGCTGGCGCGGGCGCTCAAGCCGCTGCTGCCCGACTACGACTTCGTCATCATCGACTGCCAGCCCTCGCTGGGCCTGCTGACGGTCAATGCGCTGACCGCGGCTCACAGCGTCATCGTCCCGCTGGAGTGCGAGTTCTTCGCGCTGCGCGGCGTCGCGCTGCTGACCGAGACGATCGAGAAGGTCTGCGAGCGGCTCAACCCCGAGCTGCGCCTGGACGGCATCCTGGCCACCATGTACGACTCCCGCACGGTGCACAGCCGTGAGGTGCTCGCACGCGTGGTCGAGGCCTTCGGGGAGCACGTCTTCCACACCGTCATCGGCCGTACCGTGCGGTTCCCGGAGACCACCGTCGCCGGCGAGCCGATCACCACGTACGCGACCAACTCGGTCGGCGCCGCCGCCTACCGCCAGCTCGCCAGGGAGGTGCTCGACCGGTGCCGCCCCGCCGAGTGAGTCTCCCGGGTGCCGACGAGCTGTTCCGGACCACCGGGGGGATGGCCCTCTCGCCGTCCCTCAGCCGGTCGGCCGAGGCGCCCAGAACGGAGACCTCACGGGACGTCAACGGCGCCGGGGCGCCGGAGCGGGACCCGCGTACCGGCCGCCCGGCCCCCGAGCAGCGGCCCGGCGAGCGGCCCACCGTGCCCGGCCCGGCGCAGGGCTCACCGGGCCAGGGCCAGGCCGGCCAGGGAGCCGGCCAGCCCGGCCCGCAGGCGGCCCGCCAGCACGGCGCGGCCGAGGACCAGAACGGCGCGGGGGACCCGGCCCGGCGTGCCCGGGCCCGCACCCGGGCACCGCGGCGCCCCAGCGGCCGCGAGCGGCACGACGAGAAGATCACCGTGTACGTGTCCGCCGAGGAGCTCATGGACCTCGAACACGCACGGCTGGTCCTGCGCGGTGAGCACGGCCTGGCCGTGGACCGCGGCCGGATCGTCCGGGAGGCCATCGCGGTCGTGCTGGCGGACCTGGAGCAGCGCGGCGAGGCGAGCATCCTGGTCCGGCGGCTGCGCGGGCGCTGAGCGCCCTCCGGCCGGGGCGCACCGGCGCCCGGCCGCCGGGGGCGGCGTGTCGGCGCCCCCGGAACGGGCGGTACGGCCTCCCGGGGTGAAGATGGGCTGTCATGCCGAGCCCGCCCCGCACTCCGGACACCGCCACCACCGCTGATCGCGCCGCACCCGCAGCAGCAGAGCAGCGCGGGGGCTTCCAGGTACGGCTGGACAACTTCGAGGGCCCCTTCGACCTGCTGCTCGGCCTGATCGCCAAGCACCGGATGGACGTGACCGAGGTCGCGCTGTCCCGCGTCACCGACGAGTTCATCGCCCACATCCGCGCGATGGGCCCCGACTGGGACCTCGACGCCGCGACCGAGTTCCTGGTCGTCGCCTCCACCCTGCTCGACCTCAAGGCGGCCCGGCTGCTGCCCGCCGCCGAGATCGAGGACGAGGAGGACCTCGCCCTGCTGGAGGCCCGCGACCTGCTGTTCGCCCGGCTCCTGCAGTACCGCGCCTACAAGCGGGCCGCCGAGGTGTTCGGCGAGCGCTGGGCCGCCGAACTGCTGCACCGCCCCCGCACCGCCGGCCTGGAGCCGCACCACGCGAAGCTGCTGCCCGAGGTCGTGATCAACATCGGGCCGGAGGAGTTCGCCCGGCTCGCCGCGCGGGCGATGGCCCCGAAACCCCCGCCGGTCGTCTACGTCGACCACATCCACGCGCCGCCGGTCAGCGTCCGCGAGCAGGCCGCGCTGGTGGTGGGGATGCTCGGCTCGCTGGGCGAGGCCACCTTCGGCCGGCTCGTCGCCGACGCCCCGGACACCCTGGTGGTGGTCGCCCGCTTCCTCGCCCTGCTGGAGCTGTACCGCGAGCGGGTGCTCGCCTTCGAGCAGCCGGAGGCGCTCGGCGAACTGCTGGTGCGGTGGGTGGCGGAGGCCGACCGGACGACCGTCGAGGTGACCGACGAGTTCGACCGGCCGCCCGGCAGCACCGACGACCCCGACGACCCCGCCGGACCCGGGGCGCGAACCCGCAGGGGCGGCAAGGCCCGCAAGGCCCGCAAGGACGGTGAACCGCGATGACCGCACCCGAGAGCGCCGGACTCCCCGTGAGCAGGCCCGAGAGCGGCCCTGGCGGCCCCGGGAGCGACCTGGCGGCCCTCCCCGCCGCCCGGAGGCCGCAGCGGCGCCCGCTGGGCCTCCCGGGGCGCCCGCGCGCCGAGGAGTGGCAGGAGCCCGCCGGGGAGCCCGCCGCGGCGCCCTTCGAGGCGGACGGGGACGCCGGGCCGGAGGGGGACGCCGGGCCGGACGGGGACGCGGTCGCCCTGAAGCCGGCCCTGGAGGCGATCCTGATGGTCGTCGAGGAACCCGCCACCGAGGCCCACCTCGCCGACGTCCTGGAGCACCCCCGCGCCGCCGTCGCCGCCGCCCTGCGCGAACTCGCCGCCGAGTACACCGCCCAGGGGCGCGGCTTCGAGCTGCGGCTGGTGGCCGGCGGCTGGCGCTACTACAGCAGGGCGCGGTGCTCGCCGGCCGTCGAGCGGTTCGTCCTGGACGGGCAGCAGGCCAGGCTGTCGCAGGCCGCACTGGAGACGCTGGCGGTCGTCGCCTACCGGCAGCCGGTGTCCAGATCGCGGGTATCCGCCGTCCGTGGTGTGAACTGTGACGGCGTGATGCGTACCCTGGTACAGCGAGGACTGGTGGAAGAGACCGGGTCCGAGCCCGAAACAGGTGCGATCCTGTATCGGACGACGAACTACTTCCTGGAACGGATGGGGCTGCGCGGCTTGGACGAGCTGCCGGAGCTCGCGCCCTTCCTGCCCGAGGTCGACGACGTGGAAGCGGAGTCCCTGGAGGGCACGACGATCGCGGATGCGGTCGCCGCCGCTGCCGCGCAATCTGCGGACCGCAGTGGCGAGACCGGTCGGACAGAGTCCGACCGGTAGGGGGCGGTGAGGTCGGCCGAGACGACTTGCACATCCCAGACGGAATCGACGTACGGACTTTTTGATGCGTAGCAGTGGCAACGACAGGAACAGTAGCGGCGGCGGCAGCCGGGGCGGACAGGGCGGGGCCCGGGGCGGCAGCTCCTCCGGGGGCGGCGGTTCGTACGGCGGCGGTCGCTCCGGCGGCGGCTCCTACGGTGGTGGCGGCGGCCAGGGTGGCGGCCGCAGTGGTGGTTCGTCCTACGGCGGTGGCAGCGGCGGCGGTTCGCGCGGCGGCTCCGGCGGTGGTTCGTACGGCGGTGGCTCCGGCGGTTCGCGCGGCGGCTCCTCGGGTGGCGGTTCGTACGGTGGTGGCGGCGGCTCGCGCGGCGGCTCCGGCGGCGGCTCCTACGGTGGCGGCAGCGGCAGCGGCGGCGGTTCGTACAGCGGTTCCGGTGGCGGCCGCTCCTACGGTGGCGGCTCCGGTGGCTCCGGCGGTTCGCGCGGCGGCTCCTCGGGCGGCAGCTCGTACGGTGGCGGCTCCGGTGGCGGCAGCTCGTACGGCCGCGGTGGCGGCCAGGGCGGCGGCGGTGGCCGTGGCGGCTCCGGTGGCGGCGGTTCGTACGGCGGCGGCAACCGCGGCGGGTCCGGTGGCGGCGGTTCGTACGGTCGTGACGACCGTCGTGACGACCGCGGGCGTGACAGCCGTGACAGCCGTGACAGCCGGCGCGACGACCGTCCGCAGTACCCGGACCGTCCGCTGCGCCCCGAGGAGCGCAAGTACGACCGTCCGGAGTTCGGCTCCGGCGGCCACTACGGAGCCCGCAAGGCGCTGCCGCCGGCCAAGGGGCCGGCGCGTCCGCGCCAGCCCGGGCAGGGCGCCCCGGGCGACCCGCGCCGTCAGCCGCAGCGCTCCCGTGAGCTGCAGGCCAAGATCGAGGACGCGGTGCTGGCCCGGCACGACAAGCCGGCCGTGAAGCTGCCGAAGACCTTCGACGAGCCCGAGGGCGAGCGCCTGCAGAAGGTGCTGGCGCGGGCCGGCATGGGCAGCCGTCGCGCCTGCGAGGAGCTGGTCACCCAGGGCCGCGTCATGGTCAACGGCAAGCTGGTGACCGAGCAGGGCAAGCGGGTCGACGCGCAGAACGACGAGATCAAGGTGGACGGCCTGACCGTCGCCACCCAGTCGTACCTGTTCTTCGCGCTGAACAAGCCGGCCGGCGTCGTCTCCACCATGGAGGACCCGGACGGGCGCCAGTGCCTCGGCGACTACGTGACCAACCGGGAGACCCGGCTGTTCCACGTCGGCCGCCTGGACACCGAGACCGAGGGCATCATCCTGCTCACCAACCACGGCGAGCTGGCCCACCGTCTCACCCACCCGAAGTACGGCGTGACCAAGACGTACATGGCCGCCATCCAGGGCCCGATCCCGCGCGACCTGGGCAAGACGCTCGCCCAGGGCATCCAGCTGGAGGACGGCTTCGCCCGTGCCGACAGCTTCAAGGTGCTCTCGAACGTCGGCAAGAACTACCTGGTCGAGGTGACCCTGCACGAGGGCCGCAAGCACATCGTCCGCCGGATGCTCGCCGAGGCGGGCTACCCGGTCGAGAAGCTGGTCCGCACCCACTTCGGCCCGATCGCCCTGGGCGACCAGAAGTCGGGCTGGCTGCGCCGCCTGACCAACCCCGAGGTCGGCCAGCTGATGAACGAGGTCGGTCTGTAGGACCGCCGGCCGGACCGGCGCACCGCCGGGCACGACCGCAGGACGCGTCATACCTGCTGATGAAGGGCCTCCCCGCCGACCGGCGGGGAGGCCCTCCCGTTGTCGGGGGCACCGTGTGAGCCTGGCCGCACCGGCTTGTCAGCCGGATCATCCGTGGCAGAGGATTGCCACCTGACAACGGCCTGCCGGGTGGCGGGACTGCGCCACACGGGGTCTGCGCCGGGGACTGCGCCATGGTGGGGCAGGGAGAGGCGAACAGGGGAGCACGTCGTGTCCGAAGCACTGAGCGCACTGGGACTGGCAGAGCCGGACGGGCAGGTCTACACGGCACTGGTGGCCAATCCGCAGTCGACCGCGGAGGACCTGGCCGAGCAGTGCGGCCTCACCCTCCAGCAGAGCGGCCGGGCGCTGGACCGGCTGGCCCAGCACGGCATGGCCACCCGCGCCCCGGTCGACCGCCAGCGGTTCCTACCGGTCGCCCCGGACGTCGCCATCGGCACCCTGATCGGCCACCGGGAGGCCGAACTGCGGCACGCCCGTGCCGAGATGCACCGCCTGATGGACGCCTTCCGGGAGGCGTCCCGCTACACCGACCCCGCGCACTCGGTGGAGGTGCTGACCGGCGGCGAGGCGATCGCGCAGCGGCTGGAGCACATCACCGAGACCAGCCAGTACCAGGTGCGCGGCTTCGACTGCCCGCCGTACATCCAGGACCCGGTGGTCAACATCCCGCTGCAGGGCAAGCGGATGAAGGAGGGCCTGCGGATCCGGACGATCTACGACCGGGAGGCGGTGGCCTGGCCGGGCCGGCTGGAGAAGAACATCCTGGTCGGGGTGGAGGCCGGCGAGGAGGCCCGGGTGCGGCCGGTGCTCCCGATGAAGATGATCATGTCCGACGACCGGATGGCGATCATCCCGATCAGCGTCGGCGACAGCGTCCTGGACGCCGCGTACGTGATCCACCCCTCCGCCCTGCTCCAGGCCCTCGACACGCTCTTCGAGGCCGAGTGGGAGCGGGCCGTGCAGCTCCAGGCCGCGATCGGCTCGGCCGACGGCTCGCTGGAGCCCGAGGCCGACCACCGCAAGCTGCTCGGCCTGCTGGCGGCCGGCCTGACCGACGAGTCGATCGCCCGCTCGCTCGGCTGGAGCGCCCGCACCACCCAGCGCCGGCTGCAGAGCCTGATGCGCGAACTCGGTGCCACCACCCGCTTCCAGGCCGGCATGGCGGCCCGGGAGCGGGGCTGGCTCTGACCGCGGGCCGCACGCGCGGCGCGGGCGGGCCTCAGCTCCAGGGGAGCAGGCTCGCCCAGCGCCCGTCCGGGCCCCGCTCCACCTTCTCCAGGCCGACCACGGCGCTGCGGTTCAACCGCCCGTAGATGTGCGGGTAGAGCACCCCCGGCGTCGCGCCGGGCGGCGGGGCGCCGTGCGGCTCCTCCCACTTCACCATCGGCTCCACCAGCGACTCCTCGACCAGCAGCACCATCAGCGGGCCGGGGGAGTCGGCGAAGAAGGCGTTGGCCACCGCGAGCGCCGTCCGCTCGTCCGCCGCGCAGTGGATGAACCCGTCGGTCAGCAGCGAGGCGGTGGCGTACGGCCGCCCCGGGTCGGTGAGCCAGTCGTCCAGGGGTGCGAGGTGCAGGATCATTCTCCTGTTGTACCTTGAGCGGCCGTCACAGCGGGACCTCCCGGCGGGCCTTCGCGCGCTGGTGTCACCCGCTCCCGCCCGGGGGCCCTCACAGCCCGGCCACCTTCGCCGAGGACGACACCTCGTAGACCAGCGTGACGGTCCGCCGGGCGCCCGGCGCCAGCGCGAGGTCCCAGCGGACGATGCCCTCGGCGTCGAAGGCGTCCGGTGCGGGCGAGCAGTGCTCCTTGCGCAGCCGCACCTCCACTGCCGACACCTCCGAGACCGGGACGCGCTCGCGCACCGTCACCACCTGCTCGTCCCGCTCCTCCGGGCCGGAGAACCGCGACACGAACAGCCGGACGGTACGGGTGGACACCTGGCGCTGGGCGAGCCCCGCCGTCGAAGCCTGCTCCTGCGTCTCGCGGACCACCCGGTAGCCGTCCGCGCTGCCGAAGGCCAGCTCCGCGGCCGCCCCCGGCGCGGTGAAGCCCAGCTCGCCGCGGCCGGTGAAACCGCTGTCGCGCACCAGCTCCACCGGCCCCGCCAGCAGCGCGTGACCGGCCTCGTTGCGGAACCGCACCACCTGCGTGACCAGCGGCGACAGCTCCGGCGCGCAGGCGTACTCGCTGCTCGCCGACGTGCTGAACCCGCCCAGCGGCACCCGGTGCGCCCGGCCGTCCGAAGGCACCGTCGCCGGGGCCGGCGCGGGCAGCACCCGCACCTCGCCGCCGTCGTCCATCCCGGGTACGGCCGCGGACGGGCCGAGCGTGCTGACCGCCTCCTCGCGCAGCTCCACCTCGACCGTGCGGCGCTCCTCAGCGCTGCGCTCGCGCAGCGCGAGCCGGTCCTCGGTGAGCCGGGGCGGGTCGGTGGCGAGCGCGGAGCGGGCGGTGGAGAGGGTGAGCCGCACGCCCGGCCAGTCCTCGCCGGTGCGCTGCCAGACCACCGCCTCGGACTCCAGCCGCAGCGTGCCGTCCGCGAGCACCGCCCGGTACGAGGGGCGCCAGAGCGCACACGGGACGAGATGGGTGACCGTCAGCCCGGCGGGCCCGGCCTCGGCGGCCTCGACGGTGATCTCCAGGTGGGCGGTGAGCCGGGCCGGCTCCTCCTCGGCGAGCTCCAGGGCCGCCGCGGCCTGCTCGCGCTCCTCCGCCAGCACCCGCAGCCGCGAGCGGGCCGCCCGCAGCTCCTCGCCGTGGCGCTCGCGCTCGCCGTCCACCCGGTCGAGCTCGCGGGCCCAGCGGCCCCGCTCGACCTCGCCGCGGCCGGCGCCCTCGCCGATCTCGCGGAGCAGGTCGGCGGCGAGCTGGGCGAGCAGCGCGAGCCGGGCGTCCAGCCGGTCGCGCTGCCGCTCGTTCTCCCGGACCAGCTCCTCCAGCTCGTGCAGGCGGTGCCGTAGCCGGGAGTCGTCCGGGCCGGGCGGCAGCGGCGCGGGCGGCGTCCAGGCCCGGACCACCCGGGCGTCCAGCACCCGGACGCCGGGCCGGTCGCTCTCGGCCCGCAGCGTCCGGTCGA
The DNA here is from genome assembly GCF_042669755.1 of Kitasatospora sp. NPDC057223. Classification (NCBI taxonomy): domain Bacteria; kingdom Bacillati; phylum Actinomycetota; class Actinomycetes; order Kitasatosporales; family Streptomycetaceae; genus Kitasatospora; species Kitasatospora sp. NPDC057223. The sequence goes on from NZ_JBHUWW010000028.1 coordinate 30,671, forward strand.
CGGCGAGGGCGGTGACCGGGCCCAGCCGCAGCTGCTGGACTCCGGCGGCCAGGTCGAAGACGGCCGAGCGCTCGACCTGGCTGCGGTCCTCCAGACAGGTGACGGCGGTGACCGGGAAGGCGGCCGGCGGAGCCTGGGGCAGCGGGGTTGTCGTCAGGGGTGCCATGGTCAGTTCCTCCGGTTGCCGCCGACGATGGCCTTGCCGGCCGGGATACGGATCTCGTAGCCGCCGTCGAGCTCGGCCCGGCCACCGGCCGGCAGCTCGACCCGCCACAGCCGGGTGCTCGCCGGCAGCTCGTCCGACGGGTCGTCGGGCGGCGCCCAGCCGGCCCGCTCCTCGATCCTGATCCCGTCCTCGGACGCGACCGGCACCCGTTCGCGGACCTCCACCGTGACGGCGTGGCCCAGCCGGTTCGCCAGTTCCACGTGCACCCGGTGTTCCAGCACGGTGCTGCTGTTCAGCATCCCCGCCGTGGACTCCCGCAGCTCGGTGCGGCGCGCCACCTCGATGCTCTCGGTGACGCCCAGGCCCAGCCGGCTGCCGCCGCCGCGCGGGAGCGATGGCAGGGCGGCGGTCAGCAGGTAGTCGCCGTCCACCGTCACCTCGACCGGCCCGGCCAGCAGGGCCTGCGGTGAGTCGTTCGCGACCAGCAGCGTCCCGTACACCTTCTCCTCGACGGACGGCACGCAGACGTACTCCGGCCGCAGCGACACCTCGACCTCCCCGACCGTGACGGTGTGCCAGGTGCCGTCGGAGGGGATGTCGGCGGGCGCGGCGGCGTCGAAGCGGTGGTCGAAGGAGCCCGCCGAGCGGCGCGGGGGCACGGCGTGCCGGGGCAGCGGCAGATCGGTCACCCGCTGGGCGAGGCCGCGCGCGGCGGAGTCCGGCTCGGCGGCCGGTGCCGGGCGCAGCACCCCCCGGCGGGCCGGGCCCTGGTCGGGGCCCGCCAGCTCCAGGGCCGGGTAGTCGAGCAGGGCGGGGTCGGGCGCGGGCGGTCCGGCGGGCGGTCCGGCGGGCGGTCCGGCGGGCGCCGCACCGGGCGGCAGGCCGCCGGGCGGCGCCGGGCTCGGCGCAGCGGCGCCGACGCGCTTGCGGGAGGGCGCGCTGCGGGACGTCAGAACGTCCGGGCTCGCGAGGTCGGCCGCCGGAGCGGCCTGCGGGGCGGGCGCCGCGCCGCCGTAGGCCGCCATCATCGGCGCGAACGGTGCGGGCGGCGGGAGCGGCGGGCCGCCCGCTTCGAGGGTCCCGCCGCCGGTCGCCCAGACGGGGGCGGAGGCGGAGGGCGGCCCGGCGGGGGCGGAGACGGCGGGGGCGGAGACGGCGAGCGGCCGGGCCGGGGCCGGGCGCGGGCCCACCGCGTCGTACGCGGTGAACAGGTCGGCCAGGCCGCCCGGCGCCTCCCGCCAGCCGGTCGGCGGCGGCGCGGGCTGGCTGCGGCCGATCCGCAGGGAGCGCAGCCGGGGCAGATCGGTGCGGCGCTGGAGGTCCGCACTGGACAGTGCCAGCCGGACGCCCGTCCAGTCCTCGCCGGTGCGCTGCACCACCGAGGCCCGCAGCAGCAGGCTGCCGGTGCCGGCCCCGCGGCTGTAGCCGAGCCGGTAGGCCGGCACCCAGCGCGCGCCCGGCACGCCGTACTCCAGTTCGATCTCGACCTCGACGGCCGCCGGTACGGACTCCGGTGCGGCGGCCGGCCCGGCCAGCGTCAGCAGGACGGTCGCGGACGTCTCGACCGGCTGCGCGGGCCGCGCCGTCGAGGCCCGCCGGAGCCGGTCGGTGAGCACCTCCGTCTCGTGCTCCGCGAGCCGCAGCTCCCGGGTCAGCTCCTCGGCGCGGGCGTGCAGGGCGGTGAGGCGCTCGTCCACGAAGTCCGCGAGCTCCAGCCAGGCGTCGGCGGGCGTGCGGCGATGGCCCTCGTCGTCACGGCGCGGCGGCGGGACGGCGCGCAGCGCGGTGCTCTCCGCGATCCGGACCAGCAGCAGCCGGTGGCGCTCCCGGACGGCGCTCTCGTGCTCGCGCGCCTCGTCCAGCCTGCGGCGCAGCTCCGGCAGCCCCGCCCGCGGGCGCAGCTCGGCCCGGGGCTCCAGCCGGGCCTCGGTCACGCTCCAGCCGGCCGCACCACCGACCACCCTGGCCCGCAGGGACCGGCCGTCCAGCACCCGCGGCAGCCCGGTGAGCCGCACCCGCCGCCCCGCCGGGACGACCCCGGCCGCCCGGCGCCGGCACAACGCCCCCACGGCGTACACCACGACGGAGTCGAGGACGGACTCCCAGCCGGCCTCGCCCGTACCGTCCCCGTCCCCGTCCGTACCGTCCGCACCGATGTTGTCCGTACCGCTGTCGTGCGCACCGATTCCGACCGCTTCTGCCGCCACCCCGGTAACCCCTTCGTCCGCGCCGCTGCTCCCGGGCGCCCAGTCTGCCGCCCGTCCGGCCCGCTGTCCTCGGATTTGGCCGCCCTCGGGCGTGTGCGCGGCCGGGTGGCCGGATGCGAGAGGATGGCCTCGCAGCCGAGCACGTGCTCACGTGAGCACGTGAGTACGCCCCGCCCCGCCCCAGGACAGCCCGCCCGCCCGTCAGCCCGTCAGGAGACGTACCCCGCCATGCGCACTGTCGCCGTCGTCGGCACCGGACTGATCGGCACCTCCGCCGCGCTCGCCCTCACCGGCCGCGGGCTCACCGTCCACCTGGAGGACGCCGACCCGGACGCCGCCCGCACCGCGGCCTCGCTCGGCGCCGGCACCACCGAGCCGGCCGACGGCCCGGTCGACCTGGCGATCATCGCCGTGCCGCCCGCCCTCGTCGGCAAGGTGCTCGCGGACTGCCAGCGGCGCGGCCTGGCCCGCTGGTACACCGACGTCGCCAGCGTAAAGGCCGGCCCGCGTGCCGAGATCACCGCGCTCGGCTGCGACACCACCCACTACATCGGCGGCCACCCGATGGCCGGCCGCGAGCGCTCCGGCCCGCTGGCCGCCAGCGCCGACCTCTTCGAGGGCCGGCCCTGGGTGCTCACCCCGACCCCGGACACCGACACCGACACGCTCAACGCGCTGCTGGAGGTCGTCGCCCTGTGCGGCGCCATGCCGATCGTGATGGACGCGGCCGAGCACGACCGGGCCGTCGCGCTCGTCTCGCACGCCCCGCAACTGTTCTCCTCCCTGGTCGCGGCCCGCCTGGAGCACGCCGACGAGACCTCCGTCCGGCTCGCCGGCCAGGGCGTGCGCGACGTCACCCGGATCGCCGCCTCCAGCCCCGCCATGTGGGTCGACATCCTCTCCGCGAACGCCGGTGTGGTCGCCGACGTGCTCGCCGACCTCGCCGCCGACCTCGGCGACACCGTCACCGCGCTGCGCGCCATGCAGGCCGCCGACGAGTCCGAGCGGCGGGCCGGTGCGGCCGGCATCGAGGCGGTGATGCGGCGCGGCAACCACGGCCAGGCCCGCATTCCCGGCAAGCACGGTGCCCCGCCCACCCGCTACGAGACGGTCGCCGTCGTCCTCGGCGACCAGCCGGGCGAGCTGGGCCGCCTGTTCGGCGAGGTCGGCGCGGCGGGCGTCAACATCGAGGACGTGGTGATCGAGCACTCCACCGCCCAGCAGGTCGGCTTCGTCCAGCTGTCCGTCGCCCCGGCGGCGGTCAAACCCCTCACGGCGACCCTGCGCGCCCACGGGTGGAGCGTCCGGGACTGAGCGGTCCGGCGCCGTCCGGCACGATCCGCGGCGGCGCCCCGGCGCTGGGCCGGACGGGTGAGGGCCGGTGCGGCGGGGCGTCCGGCGCGGGTCGACTAACCTTGAGGGAGACATCCCCAGGTTTAGAGAGAGGTTCGCCCCGTGGACACTGCCGACCGAGCGCACGCCCCGGTCGTCGTCGCCATCGACGGACCCTCCGGATCGGGCAAGTCGACCGTCTCCCGCGCGGTCGCCGCCCGGCTCGGGCTGAGCTTCCTGGACACCGGCGCGATGTACCGCGCGATGACCTGGTGGATGCTCGCCAACGAGGTGGACGTCGAGGACCGCGAGGCCGTCGCCGTCGCCTGCTCCAAGCCGGTGATCGTCTCCGGTACGGACGCGGTCGGCCCGACCATCACGGTCGACGGCCAGGACGTCTCCGGCCCGATCCGCGGCCCCGAGGTCACCGCCGAGGTGAGCGCCGTCGCCGCCGTCCCGCAGGTGCGGGCCCGGCTGGTGGAGCTGCAGCGGGGCTGCGCCGGGGTCGCCGAGCGCGGCATCGTCGCCGAGGGCCGGGACATGGGCAGCGTGGTGTTCCCGGACGCCACGGTCAAGATCTTCCTGACCGCCTCCGAGACCGCCCGCGCCGGGCGCCGGGCCGCCGAGCTGCGGGCCAAGGGCGTCGACGAGGCCACCATCACCACGATGGCGGCCGACCTCGCCCGCCGGGACGCCGCCGACTCCTCCCGGGAGACGGCACCGCTCACCCAGGCCGCCGACGCCGTCCTGGTCGACACCAGTGAGCTGACCCTCGACCAGGTGATCGCCACGATCGCCGCGCTGGTCGAGGAGCGGGCCGGCCTGTCTGCGGTCTGAGCACCTCACCACCACCCGCTCCACCCCGCTCCACCCCGCTCCACCCCCTGATTTTCGCGCTGCCCGTAACGAGGGCAGGTACGCACGGCACGTCCCTGGGAAGGGCCGGGCCGGGAAACGGACAAACGAACATGACCGAAGAGACCACCACCGACTCCGGTGAGCTCGACGCCGCCGACTACGCCGAGTTCATGGCCCTCGCGGCCGAGGAGGGCTTCGACGGCGAGGACTTCGACGGCGAGGGCGGCCACGCCCCGCTGCCGATCCTGGCCGTCGTCGGCCGGCCCAACGTCGGCAAGTCGACCCTGGTGAACCGCATCATCGGCCGCCGCGAGGCCGTCGTCGAGGACAAGCCCGGCGTCACCCGCGACCGCGTCTCGTACGAGGCGACCTGGAACGGCCGCCGTTTCAAGCTGGTCGACACCGGCGGCTGGGAGCTCGACGTCCTCGGCATCGACGCCATGGTGGCGGCGCAGGCCGAGCTCGGCATCGAGAGCGCCGACGCGGTGCTCTTCGTCGTGGACGCCACGGTCGGCGCGACCGACACCGACGAGGCGCTGATCAAGCTGATCCGCCGGGCCGGCAAGCCCACCGTGCTCTGCGCCAACAAGGTCGACGGCCAGTCCACCGAGGCCGAGGCCGCGTACCTCTGGTCGCTCGGCCTCGGCGAGCCGTACCCCGTCTCGGCCCTGCACGGCCGCGGCTCCGGCGACCTGCTCGACGCCGTGATGGCCGCGCTGCCCGAGGCCCCGCCGCAGACCTTCGGCATCGCGCAGGGCGGCCCGCGCCGGGTCGCGCTGATCGGCCGGCCGAACGTCGGCAAGTCCAGCCTCCTGAACAAGGTCGCCGGCGAGGAGCGGGTGGTCGTCAACGAGATGGCCGGCACCACTCGCGACCCGGTCGACGAGCTGATCGAACTCGGCGGCAAGACCTGGAAGTTCGTCGACACGGCCGGTATCCGCCGCCGGGTGCACCTCACCGCGGGCGCCGACTTCTACGCCTCGCTGCGCACCTCGGCCGCGCTGGAGAAGGCCGAGGTCGCCGTCGTCCTGGTCGACGCCAGCGAGACCCTCGCCGAGCAGGACACCCGGATCATCTCGATGGCCGTCGAGGCCGGCCGCGCCGTCGTCATCGCCTACAACAAGTGGGACCAGATGGACGAGGAGCGCCGCTACTACCTGGAGCGCGAGATCGAGAAGGATCTCGTCCAGGTGCAGTGGGCGCCCCGCGTCAACGTCTCGGCGCTGACCGGCCGCCACATGGAGAAGCTCGTCCCGGCGATCGAGACCGCGCTGGCCGGCTGGGAGACCCGGATCCCGACCGCCAGGCTCAACGCCTTCCTCGGCGAGCTGGTGGCCGCCCACCCGCACCCGATCCGCGGTGGCAAGCAGCCGCGCATCCTGTTCGGCACCCAGGCCGGCATCCGTCCGCCGCGGTTCGTGCTGTTCGCCTCCGGCTTCCTGGAGGCCGGCTACCGCCGCTTCGTCGAGCGCCGCCTGCGGGAGGAGTTCGGCTTCGTCGGTACGCCGATCTCGATCTCCGTCCGGGTGCGCGAGAAGCGCCGCCGCAAGTAGGCCGCAGCAGGACGGACGCGCTGAAGGCCGCGGGCCCCGGCACCCGGACGGGTGCCGGGGCCCGCGGCCTTTCCCGCTCCCGGGTGGCCCGCTGTCAGGAGTCGGCGGAGCTCCGGCCCGGCGGCAGCGAGAGCCGGTTGCGGTGCCGCCCGCCCGTCCCGGTGCCCGCGGGCTGCACCTGGCCGAGGTAGCCGGCCGCCACCCAGCCCTGCCCGTTGCCGAGCTGGCCCCCGTGCGATCCCTGGTGCCCGCCGCCCTGCTGCCCGTCCGACGGACCGCCCTGGGCGCCCTGCTGCCCGGCCTGCTGCCCGTTCTGCTGACCTGGCATGAACTGCGGTGCGCCGGGGGCCTGCCCGGCGTACGTCAGGAAGGCCTGCTGCTGCGGCGGGTGCGGACGCGCCTCGGAGCGGCCGGCGTACGAGTCCCGGACGGCGAACCCGGTGAAGCGGAGGTCCTCCTCGCCCGCGCGGTCGCCGGGCAGGGCCCGGAACAGCCTGCGGTACTCGGAGTACAGCTCGTCGTAGATCGGTGTCGCGGAGTGCGGGTGCTCCGCGTCGTACGACGGGCGCATGGCCGGGATCGGGCGGCTGGTGGTGACGGTGGAGCTGGTGGGCTGACGGTGGGCTGCGGCGACGTCGTAGCTGTACACGTAGGAGCCAACGAGCGAGAACGGCCGGGGATGCGGCTGCGTGCGGCCCCGTGGCCGCCCGGAGCCGCATCCCCGCACTCCGCCCGGCCGCGTGGTTGTACGTGACGTGCATGACCTACGTGACGTACGTGGTGAACGTGATGCGCGCGTCGGGCCGGCTCGGGGGCGCCGGCTCAGGTGCCGGCGAGCGGGAGCGAGGCGCCGACCACGCGGCCCTGGGACGCGGCCCGCTCCAGCGCCAGCCGCAGCAGGTCCTCGCGCGGCTGGCGTCCGATGGTCCCGGCCGGCACCGCGTACATCGTGACCTCGGCCTGCTTGCCGGCCGCCACCCGCCAGGCGTCGGTGACCTGCAGCGGCTGGTGCGCCTGCCACCAGCCGGTACTGCCGCCGGCCGCGGCGGGCTGCAGGATCGCGTGCAGCTGGCCCATCACCATCAGCACCGACCAGCCGTTCAGCTGGGCGGGCGTCACGTCGATGTCCGTCAGCGGCTGGAACCCGGCGTCCTGGAGCAGGCTGAGGAACTCGTCCGAGCCCGTGGTGTTGCCCGGCCGGCCGACCGGGCCGGTCGGCTCGACGACCAGCGCGGCGTGGCCGGTGTCGCCGTGCAGGACCAGCCCGCAGGTGATGCCGAGGACGGCGGCCTGGCCGGCCGTGGTCGGGGCCGGCAGCGGTGCGGGGGCCGGCGCGTCCGCCACGGGCGGGGCGAGCGGGTGCTGCGGGGTGACCGTGGCCGGACCCTGCGCCGGCACGCCGCCCTGGGCCTGGCTGATGCTGGCGACCGCGCCGAGCAGCTGCTCCTCGGAGACCGGCACCACCTGGGACGGGATGCAGCGGGAGTGCGCGAAGGCGAGCACCGCCGTCTCGTCGCCGATGAACAGAACGGTGCTGGTGGGCTCCAGGAGGGTGTCACCCGGTGTCCGGCAGGACGTGCACTCGTAGGTCTCGGGTGCGTGGTTCCCGCCGAGCAGGCGGTCGGCCTCGTCGTCGCCGATCTCGGATCGAACCTCGTCGCTGACATCGAGCATGTGCGGCACGAAGACTCCTCGGGTTGTTGCACGGTGGCGGGGGCGCCCCCGGCCGCCATTACCAACGTGCCCCTGTGTCAGGGGTCACGGGTGGGTGCGGCACCTGACAGGTATTGCCCCGTCCTCGGCTCCGAAGAGTGCTCCTGTGGTCACATTGCGTCGACATCTGGCATGAACAGGGCCGCGGTGAACTGTGAGGTGGGACACGGGCGGCAATGGTTTGATCTAGGAAATGACGGTCAAAACGGACAATCAAGACCTGTTTCCGTGATCGTTACCATCGGTAACGCTTCGCTGAGCTGGGAAGACCTCAAACTGTTTGGTTCCTGGCCCAGGCGCTCGTAGCTTCTTTCTCGGTGCAACGAGCACCACCCGGGTTCACCCCCACCGCACGGCCCGCCGGTTCGCCCGGCGCCGGACGTGCCCGCCGGCCGGCCGTCTCGAACGGGCCGCCGGTGCGCAGGGGGTAGGCCGGGGCGGCGCGGCACGTCCCATACGTGCTCGGCCGCTCAGTGAGTGAGGCACGCGAAACGGGCCCGTCGAGGGTCTGGTTCCGCATGCCCGCCCGGGGCTGTCGAGAGGAACCTCATGACCTTCCGTAACGAGACTGCCGCTGCCACCACCACCCCCGCCAAGCGCAACCGCGTGCGGATGGTCGTCATGGCCGGCGCTGTCGCCGCCCTGCCGGTGGCCGGCCTCGTCACGGCCACCACGGCCTCCGCCGCCTCGGTGTCCACCTGGGACGCCGTCGCCCAGTGCGAGAGCACGGGCAACTGGAGCATCAACTCGGGCAACGGCTTCTACGGCGGCCTGCAGTTCACCTCCAGCACCTGGGCCGCCTTCGGTGGCACCGCCTACGCCCCGCAGGCCAACCTGGCCACCAAGGCGCAGCAGATCGCCATCGCCGAGAAGGTCCTCGCCTCGCAGGGCCCCGACGCCTGGCCGGTCTGCTCCGTCAAGGCCGGCCTGACCGCCGGTGGCGCCCCCGCCGCCGTCGACACCTCCGCCGCGACCCCGGCCCCGGCCGCCGCGCCGAAGGCCGCCACGCCGAAGCCGGCCGCCAAGCCCGCTGCCTCCTCCTCGGACAGCGCTGCCGCGACCACCAACACCGCCAAGCCCGCCCAGGCCCCGAAGGCCTCGGACCCGGCGAAGTCCTGGAAGTCCGACAACGCCTCGAAGTCGTGGAAGCCGGCCGCCAAGAAGAGCACCGGCGGCAACTACACCGTCAAGGCCGGCGACACGCTGAGCAGCATCGCCGCCGCGCAGGGCGTCGACTGGCACACCCTGTACAGCAACAACGCCCAGGTCATCGGCGGCAACGCCAACCTGATCTACCCGGGCCAGACCCTCAGCGTCTGACCCGACCGCTGACACGCGGAACGGCCGCTCCCTTCGGGGGCGGCCGTTCGGCGTTGTCGCCCCCCCGGCGCCAGGCCCTCGGCCCCCGTCCGCCCGCGCGCCGAGGGCCCCGGACGGCGGGCACCTGCGGCGTGTCACTCCGCAGCGGGCCGCCGGCGGACAGGGCGGCGCCTAGGCTCGGCTGCTGTGCCCTCATAGGATCGAACGAGAATCACTTCTACGCGGCGCCGCGGCGCTGCTGTTCGTGCTGCCGGCATCGGCCACCGCACTCACGTCGCCCGCCGTCGCGGCGGCTCCGGCCGCCTTTCCGCCCGCCCCCGTCCCCGCCGTGCTTCGGGCCACCGTCCTGGCCAGCGCCCCGGTCGGCCTCCCCAAGGCTCTCCCAGCGGTCCTCCCGACAGTCCTCCCGGCTGTCCACGACATGGTCTGGGACGAACTGGCCGAGTGCGAGAGCGACGGCGACTGGCAGGCCGACACCGGCAACGGCTACTACGGCGGCCTGCAGATCTGGCCCCCGACCTGGGAGGAGGCCGACGGCTTCGCGTTCGCCGACCGCCCCGACCACGCCACCCGGCGCGAGCAGATCACCGTCGCCGAGGAGATCCTCCGTCAGCAGGGCTGGGAGGCCTGGCCCTCCTGCTCCCGCGACATCGGTCTGCTGGACGCCGGCCCGGTGGGCCCGGCGCCTGGGTACGAGCCGGACGCCCGTACCCGCAGCCGGCCACCCCGTCCCGGATGACCGTGCCGGATGACCGGGCCGGGCCGGTGCCGGTGCCGGTGCCGGTGCGACGCCCGTCCTGCCGCCGCCTGTGCCGCCCACCCCGGGCGGCGGGAATGCGCCGGGCCGCTGGAGAATTCGACTGGACGAAGGCGGCAGCCGGGCAGAAGACCTCTCCCGGGCCGTCAGGGAGAGGACACGCACCATGGGAACCCCCGTCGACCAACTGGTCGAGCTGCTCGACCTGGAGCAGATCGAGCTGAACATCTTCCGCGGCCGCAGCCCCGAGGAGCAGCTCCAACGCACCTTCGGCGGCCAGGTCGCCGGACAGGCCCTGGTCGCGGCGGGCCGCACGGTGGACGGGGACCGCCCGGTGCACTCGCTGCACGCCTACTTCCTGCGCCCGGGCGTGCCCGGCGTGCCGATCGTCTACCAGGTCGACCGCATCAGGGACGGCCGCTCCTTCACCACCCGCCGGGTGCTCGGGATCCAGCAGGGCCGCTCGATCTTCGCGCTCACCGCGGACTTCCACGTACCGGAGAAGGGCGGCATCGAGCACCAGGACGCGATGCCCGACGTTCCCGCGCCCGAGGACCTGCCCAGCGCCCTGGAGGAGGTCGGCGCCAGACTCGGCGAGCTGCCGCCGTTCATCAGCCGCCGGCAGCCCTTCGACATCCGCTACGTCGAGCGACTGCGCTGGACGAAGGAGGAACTGACCGGCATCGAGCCCCGCAGCGGCGTCTGGCTGCGCACCAACGGCGCACTGCCGGACGACCCGCTCATCCACGTCTGCGCCCTCACGTACGCGAGCGACATGACCCTGCTGGACTCCGTCCGGGTCCCGGTGGAGCCGCTGTGGGGGCACCGGAACTTCGACATGGCCTCGCTCGACCACGCGATGTGGTTCCACCGGCCGTTCCGCGCGGACGAGTGGCTGCTCTACCAGCAGGCCTCGCCCGTCGCGCACGGCGCCCGCGGCCTCGCCCGGGGGGAGATCTACGACCGCAGCGGCCGGCTCGTCGTCTCGGTGATGCAGGAGGGCCTGTTCCGGCCGCTGTCGCAGCGGTAGCGGCCGTGCGGGAGCAGCAGCGCGGCGGCGGCCGTGTCTGGTCGTGTCTGGTTGTGTCTGGTTGTGCCTGGCCGTGCGTGGCCGTGCGTGGCCGTGCGTGGCCTGCGGGGAATGATCCACCCCGGCCCTGAGCGTTGACCCAGTCGGTACCTATCGCACCGCACTGGAGGGGTTTCGATGACAGCCACTGCCGCCGAGGCATGGAAGTACTGGACCGACGGCCGGGCCGCCGCGGTCAGCTCACCGCACGGCCAGCTCGCGCTCACCGGCACGCACTGGCTGGAGCCGGAGCCCACGGCGATCCCCGGCCTGCCCGGCCTGTGGTGGAGCGACAGCGAAGGTGTGCGCCTGCGCGCCACGGCGGCGGACGGCATCACGGTGTCCGGTGGTCCGGGCGGTGGCCCGGAGGGCGGTTCGGACAGTCCCGTGGACGGCGAGGTGCTGCTCCGCCCCGACACCGACCCGGCCGCCGACGTGGCCGCGCTCGGCGACCTGAAGCTGGTCCCGATCGAGCGCGAGGGCGAGATCGCGCTGCGGGTCTTCGACCCCGCCTCCCCGGCCCGCGCCGCCTTCGCGGGTATCGCCGCCTACCCCTACTCGCCCGAGTGGGCCGTCCCGGCGGTCTTCACCCCGTTCGAGGACGACCAGGCCCTGGTCGTCCCGAACGCCGACGGCCGGGAGCGCCCGCTCCAGGTCACCGGCCTGATCACGTTCACCCTGACCGGCGAACAGCACACCCTCACCGTGAGCCGCTCCGGGGCCGGGCTCAGCGGCGTCATCGCCGACGCGACCAGCGGCAAGGACACCTACCGCTTCCGCTTCATCACCCTGCCCGCCCCCGACGCGGACGGCCGCACCGTCCTCGACCTGAACCAGGCGCACCTGCCCCCCTGCGCCTTCGCCGACCACTTCATCTGCCCCTTCCCGCCGCCGGGCAACCGGCTCACCGTCGCCGTCGAGGCAGGTGAGAAGCAGGTTCTGACCCGCTGACCACCCGGTCCGTCCTGGCTGCCGGCCACCCCGGTGGGCGGCGGCCAGGAATGAGGGTCGAGCATGTGTCACTGTGCCGACGAACCAACCCGCCCCCGCGCCTCATTCCATACCCCTCCCCGCGACGGACGCCCTGCCTGCGGCCGGTGACGCGCGGGCCGCCCCCGCCGCGCCCCTCCCGCCGGCGGCGGAGCGCGGGTCCTGGTACCGCCGGGCGGCGCGGGGAGCCTTCGCCGACCTGACCCCGCTGCGGGAGAACGCCGACTACCGCCGCGTCTGGTTCGGCCAGGCCGTCTCCTCCATCGGCCAGCAGATGACGGCCGTCGCCGTCTCCGTCCAGGTCTACGACCTGACCGGGTCCAGCTTCGCCACCGGCCTGACCGGCCTCTGCTCCCTGTTCCCGCTGATCGCCTTCGGCCTGTACGGCGGCGCCATCGCCGACACCGTCGACCGCCGCCGCCTCGGCCTGATCGGCGCGGCCGGCCTCGCCCTGGTCTCCGCCGTACTGGCCTGCCAGGCGCTCGCGGGCCTCGGACAGGTCCTGGTGCTGTACGCGGCCGTGGCCGCCCAGGCGGGCTTCTTCGCCATCAGCTCGCCCGCCCGCTCCGCGATGATCCCCCGACTGGTGCCGTCCCGTCAGCTCCCGGCAGCCAACGCCCTGAACACCGTGAGCATGAACCTCGGCCTCACCGTCGGCCCGATGATCGGCGGCGTCCTCATCGGCGCGTACGGCGCCCAGTCCGCCTACCTCGTCGACACCGTCGCCTTCACCGCGACCCTCTACGCCATGTGGCGGCTGCCCGCGATGCGACCCCTCGGGGACCGCAAGGGCCGGGCCTCCGTCCTCGACGGACTCCGCTTCCTGCGCGAACAGCCCAACCTGCGCACCAGCTTCCTCGCCGACCTCGCCGCCATGATCTTCGGCATGCCGCGCGCCATCTTCCCCGCCATCGCCGTCGGCTTCTACGGCGGCGACGCCCGTACGGTCGGCCTGCTCGTCTCCGCCCCCGCCATCGGCGCCCTGGCCGGCGCACTCTTCTCCGGCTGGATCGGAAAGATCCACCGCCAGGGCGCCGCCGTCCTCGTCTCGGTCGCCGCCTGGGGCCTGGCCATCGCCGCCTTCGGTCTGGCCCGCAACCTCTGGCTAGGCCTCCTCCTGCTGGCCGTCGCGGGCTGCGCCGACACCGTCAGCATGATCTTCCGCAACACGATGATGCAGGTCGCCGCCCCGGACGAGATGCGCGGCCGCCTCCAGGGCATCTTCATCGTCGTCGTCGCCGGCGGCCCCCGCCTCGGCGACTTCGAGTCCGGCGCCGTCGCCTCCCTCACCTCACCCGCCGTCTCCGTCGTCACCGGAGGCCTCGCCTGCGTCGCCGCCATCATCTTCCTGGCCGCCCGCCGCCCCGCCTTCCTCCGCTACGACGCCCGCCACCCCACACCCTGACCTGCACCGCCGCCCTGCTCACCCCCGCCACCCCGCCACCCGAAACCTGGCAGCGAGCACCCCCCGACGTGCTGTATTGTTTTCCACGTCACCGGAACAATGGCGACAAGGTCGAGAAACCGAAGAGCAGAGCCGCAAGGCACCTGCCCCAAGGTCCGAGACCACGGGACGTGGCGCAGCTTGGTAGCGCACTTGACTGGGGGTCAAGGGGTCGCAGGTTCAAATCCTGTCGTCCCGACCAGCGTTTTCGCAGGTCGTAGGCCGTTTCCACCGTGAGGTGGGGACGGCCTTTCTGTTGTTCCGTCAGCGTGTGGTCGCCTGGTGGTCGCATTGCGCCACGGCTGTGAGTGTTCTCGGCGGGGCGGGTCGAATGGAAAGCCGTGGGTGGCGCGGCCCCTTTCTGTGCGGGTGGCTGATGCCGCGGTAGGCGTCCTGGTCGGCGTGGTCGAGGCGTCGGCGATGCCGTCGACGGCGCCGCGGGCCGCCTTGCCGCGCAGGTGGTGGTAGAGGTTCACGGCGGTCGAGAACGTCGAGTGGCGGACGGTCTTGGAGAGGATGGCCATCTCGGTGCCGGCGTCCATGGCCAGGGTGACGTCGAGGTGGCGCAGGTCGTGCAGGGTGGTCTTCGGGACGCCGGCCGCACGGCACGGGGCGTGGAAGCGGTTGAGGACGTACTGCGGGTGCAGTCGGCGGCCGTTCCTGGTGAAGACGAGGCCGTCGGCGGGCTGGTCCTGGTCGCGGGTGCTGCCGTGCGAGTGCAGTGGTGAGGCGCAATCGCCACCGGGTTCGGCAGACCCGTCGCGAGGCAATGCGCCGGACTCGACCGGGGCCACTGTTCCTCCGGCCTCGGGAACCCGCCTGGCGGTCAGCTGTCGGGAGGCTTCTGGCGGCGTGGCGCGTCCTTCGGGGCGGCCGGGCCGGAGTCCGTGCCGCCGGGGCCGGCCAGGCGCAGCGAGCGGTCCAGCAGGACCACCACCAGCAGCACGACGGAGGTGCCCAGCATGAACAGGGCGAGCCGGTGCAGGCCCGGGGTGTCGGCGCGGTGGGGGAAGAACACGGCGTCGGCGGCCGAGGCGCTCATCGCGCCGAGGTAGGTGAAGGTGCGCAGCAGGCCGGCCGAGGAGGCGGTGCGGGCCGGATCCGCTTGGTGGTACAGCGCGTTCTGGTTGGCGAGACCGTTGAGGCCCTGTGGGACGCCGACCAGCACGGCCGCGGTGCCGAGCAGCCAGAGCGGGCTGCCGGGGTGCACGGTCAGCAGCAGTGCGCAGGCGGCGATCTGGGCGATGCTGCCGGTCAGGAGCTTGCCGCGGACCTCCCTGCGCCGTCCGGTGATCCCGGTGGCGACGACCGCGGCGAGCGACATCGGCAGCAGCACGAGGCCGGCCGCCGAGGCGTGCAGTCCCCGGCCCTGCTCCAGCCACTGCGTGAAGCCGTACATGAACGCGTAGCCGGTGGTGCAGGTGAGGAGCTGGCGCAGGAAGGTGGCCAGCATCGGCCGGTTGCCGCCGAGGACCCGCAGGTCGATGAACGGCTGCGGGACCCGCAGCTCCCGCAGCGCGAAGCCGGCCGCGGCCAGGGCGGTGAGCAGGAGCAGGTACCCGTGCGCGGGATGCGGGTCCATGAGGAAGAGCATCAGCGCGGTGAGCGTCGCGGCGAACAGTGCCATGCCCGGTACGTCCACGGGTGCGGCCGGCCGGGCGCCGGGCCTGCGCTCCCTGGCGGGGTTCCGGGGCAGCCGCAGCGCGCCGAGCACCAGGCAGGCCAGGGAGAGCGGGATGTTGACGGTGAAGATCGTGCGCCAGCCGCCCAGGCCGATCAGCAGGCCACCGAGGGTGGGGCCGATCACGGCGATGGTCTGGTTGGCGATCGAGAGTGCGGACAGGACGCTGCTGGGGCTGTCGTCGCCCGTGCGGGCGGACTCGCTGCGGATGAGGTGCATGGCGGCCGGGTACGCGGCGCAGGTGCCCAGGCCGAGCAGCACCCGCGCGGTGATCAGGACGCCGAGCGAGGGCGCGAGGGCCCCCAGCAGGCCGGCCGCACCGACCAGTGCGGTGCCGGCCAGGTAGAGCCGGCGGGGCCCGTACATGTCGACCAGTCGTCCGACCACGGGCTGGCCGACGGCGGTGGCGAGGTACAGCGCGGAGACCAGCCAGACGGTCTGCGACAGGGGCGTCCCGAAGGCGGCTCCGATCGGTACCAGGGCCACCGCGAGCATCGAGGAGTTGATCGGATTGAGGACCGAGCCGAGGATCATCGGGGTGATCAGTCGGCGGTCGAAGCCGGGGGCGGGGCGGGCCCCGGCAGGGCGTGGGCCGCCGGGGCGGCGGGCGGTGCTGACGATCACGGCTGGTTCAGCCGGTCCAGCAGGCCCAGCGCCTCGATGACGGTGCGCCGCTCGGCCTCGGTGAAGCGTTCCTGCAGGGTGTGGGCCAGCCACTCCGTGCGGGCCTGCCGGTCTCCCTCGATCCGCTCGCGGCCGGCCACGGAGAGGGTGACCAGCTGGCGGCGGCCGTCCTCGGGGTCCGGATGGCGCTGGACCAGCCCCTGCTGGTCGAGTGCCGCCAGCGTGGCGGCCATCGACTGGGGCCGGACCCGCTCGGCGCCGGCCAGGGCGCTGGCCGAGGAGGCGCCCTCCTTGTCCAGTCGGCTGAGCACCGAGACCTGGGAGGGGGTGAGGCCCTCCGGCCCGGCCAGCTCGCGCAGCCGTCGGCGCAGGCGACTGAAGACGGCCCGTACCTCACTGGCTGCGCGCACGGCGGAATCGGAGATGCCCTCGGTGGTCTCGTCCATGGCCCCACGCTAGATTGCACAGGTCAGACTGTCCAGTCTGGACTGTCGAATTCTATGCCGGCACCCGAATGGCCATGTACGAAGTGAACGATGGCGGTGCCTCATGTGCGATGGTGTCCGGCGGCTTGAGGCGCCGGTGCTGCTCCGCCAATTCGTCTGCAAATAGCTGTTGTTGAGCAACGACATGCCGAGATGTTCAGGTCTCGACTGCTGTTGCCTTCGCCGGGGCGCGCCGGGTGGATTTGCTCAGCGGAAGGGCACCCCGGGCAGCGGGACGGTGCGTGGTGCGGGGGCTGCTGGTCAGGAACGGCATGGGTGCGCCGCTGCGGGCGGTGAGTTCCAGGCTCTCCAGCAGGGCGGACGGTGGGACCACGACCACCTCGCAGTGTGCGTGGGCCCGGCAGTAGCGGGCGATCGAGCCGTGCAGAGCCTGCTGGACCCGGCCGTGGTGGCCGCTGCCCAGGACGAGCAGGTCGCCCGGGCTGTTGGCGGCGGCCACCAGGGCGCGGCCGGGTTCGGAGCGGACCACCAGTGGGCGGATGATCATGTCGTTGGGGTATCCGCCGAAGGCCTGCTCGAAAGCGGTGTCCAGGCGCCTGCGGGCGGCGTGTTCCAGCTCCGAGAGCGGCCGTAGTGCTGTGTCCGCGCCGGACCACGCGATCAGCGGGACGAGCAGGGCGTCCCGTCGGCCGGCCTCCTCCACCGCCCGGTGGAGCGCCGCGAGACTGCTCAACGAGCCGTTGACCCCGACGATGACCCGAATGTTCCCGACCATGGCTGCTCGCTTCCCTTCTGCGTCCCGGCGTCCCGGCGTCCCGGCCGGGCCCCGCCCCTCCATTCGACGCCCCGGCCGCCCCTGCGGCGCCGGTCCTTGACGCACGTCCTACGCGGCCCGGCCCTTCTTTGATGCGGCTTTGACACGGCGGCGCAGGGGCGGGCTGTCAGCCGCTCGTGGCTGCCGCGCCCCGTGGGTCGAAGCGGTAGCCGACCTGCCGGACGGTGGAGATCCGGTCCCGGTGCTCGGGGCCGAGCTTGCGTCGCAGCCGGGCGATGTGGACGTCGACGGTGTGTGCGTCGCCGAGCGGCTCCTGGGCCCGTACGAGGTTCAGCAGTTGGCGGCGGGTGTAGACCCGCAGGGGGTGCGCGACCAGGTGGGCGAGCAGCTCGAACTCCAGCGTGGTCAGTGCTCCGGGCGCCACCGGGCTTCGAGCCGCTGCCGGCCGTCGGCGCCCACGACCGGCCGCCAGGAGGCCTGGAGGGGGACGGCAGGACGGTGCGGGCTGTCACCCCTGGTGGACGAGGGGCCGCCGAGCGCCCACAGCACCGTGTTGTCGAGGGGGCTGTCGGCGAGTCGGCGAAGGATGCCGGTCAGGAGCAGGTGCGCGGGTCCGTCCGCCCGGGCGCAGCGGATGGACGTGCGGATCGGCGTGCGGATGTGGAACGGGTTGAGAGCGGTCATGTGGACACCACCTCGGTGAGGCGTCAGCAGGTCTGGGCAGGCGAGTGAGTGAGAGAGGTGGGCCGGGTCAGCGGCTGACCTCGCGGGCGCGGAAGTCCTCGACGCTCTCGCGCCGGATCAGCAGCCTGGCCCGTCCGGCGCGGACGGCGGCGACGGCGGGGCGGCCGACCAGGTTGTAGCCGGAGGCCATCGAGAGTTGGTAGGCGCCGGCGGCGGGGACGGCCAGCAGGTCACCCGCCCGCAGGTCGGCGGGCAGCCGGGCGGCCCGGACCAGGACGTCGCCGGCCTCGCAGTGCCGCCCCACCACGTCGACCTCGCGGGTGCCGGCGGTGGAGGTACGGCCGATCAGGCGCACCGTGTACCGGGCGTCGTACAGGGCGGGTCTCGGGTTGTCGCTCATACCGCCGTCGACGGCGGCGAACACCCGGCCGTCGGCGGTGTGCTTGACCGTCAGCACCCGGTAGACCGCGACCGCGGCGGGCGCGACGACCGCCCGGCCCGGCTCGACGACCAGGCGGGGGACGTCCAGGCGGCGGCGCTTGCAGGCGTCGGCCAGCCGGACGGGGACGAGCGCGGCGAACTCGTCCAGGTCCAGCCCGGTCTCCCCGGGGAGGTAGGGCACC
Organism: Kitasatospora sp. NPDC057223; assembly: GCF_042669755.1. NCBI lineage: Bacteria > Bacillati > Actinomycetota > Actinomycetes > Kitasatosporales > Streptomycetaceae > Kitasatospora > Kitasatospora sp. NPDC057223. The sequence continues at coordinate 48,913 of NZ_JBHUWW010000028.1, forward strand.
GCGTGTCCGCCGCCGAGGTCGAGCTCCGGGAGCTGGACGCCGTGCTCGTCGCGGATCGCCGTGAGGAGCTCGACGAGGCGGTCGACGGCGGTGAGGTACGGCTCGACGGAGGTGATCTGGGATCCGAGGTGGCAGTGCAACCCGGCCAGCTGCAGGCCGGGTTGGCCCAGGATGCGCCGGACGGCCTCCGACGCGTCGCCGCCCTCGACGGCGAAGCCGAACTTCTGCCCCGCGACGCCGGTCCGGACGGCCTCGTGGTGGCCGGCGGACACCCCGGGCACGATCCGGACCAGGACGCGCTGCGGCGCGTCCGCACTGCTCAGGGCCGCGAGCCGGGGTATCTCGGCGAGGTTGTCGACGACGATCCGCCCGACCCGCAGACGCCGGGCGAGGCGCAGCTCCTCGGGGCTCTTGGCGTTGCCGTGCAGCAGGATCCGCGCGGGCGGGAAGCCGGTCGCGGCGGCGAGGCGCAGTTCGCCCTCGGAGCAGACGTCGAGCCCGAGGCCCTCCTCGGCGGCCCAGTCGGCGACGGCGCTGCACAGGAAGGCCTTCGCCGCGTAGAGCACCTCCGCGCCCGGCAGCGCGGCGCGGTAGGCGCGGCAGCGGGAGCGGAACTCGTCCTCGTCGAGCACGTAGAGCGGAGTGCCGAAGCGGTCGGCGGCGTCGGCGAGGGAGACCCCGGCGACGGTCAACCCGGCGGGGCCGTCCTGGGCCGAGACGGGCCAGGGGGCGCCGACCGGGGTGCCGGGGGTGGGTTCGGCTTCGTCGGTGTAGAGGCAGCCGCGGACGGGGGAGAGGGTCATGACGTGGTGCTCCTTGCGGTGGTCACGACAGTTGCGATGGTCACGACCGGCGCGGTGGTCACGACGGTTGCGATGGTCACGACGGGCGCGGTGGGAACGACGGGTGTGGTGGTCACGACCGGCGCGCTGCCGGCTGCCGTGGCTCCGGCGGGGACGAGGCGGCGCAGGACCAGCTCGACCTGCACCCTGGCGGCCCCGGCGCGGCAGAGGTCCGCGACGACGGCGCGCAGTTCGTGCCGGTCGGTGCAGGCCAGGTGCAGTTCCAGATCGGCTTCCCCGGCGAGCGCGAGCCCCCATTGGAGCGCGGGGAGCCGGTCCGCCAGCCGGTCGAAGTCCAGCGGTACGGGCCCGTGGGTGACGCGGGCGACGGCCCGCAGTGGCCGCCCCGGGGTGCGCGGGCCGGACTCGGTGCGGAGGGCGGTCATCGCTGGTGCTGCAGGGCGGGGAAGCGGGGTGCGGCGTGCACCGCGGTGCGGGCGGCCGGCGCCGTGGTGGCCCGGGCGACGGGCGGCGCGACCAGCTGAGGGTCGACGACCAGCGCGGTGGCGCCGAGCGGCGCGGCCAGGGCACGCAGCGCGGGTTCGGCGAGTCGGACGGAGAGCTGGGCGGGCCCGAGCAGCGCGGTCAGTGCGGTGGCCGAGGAGAAGGCGACGGCGCAGCGGCTGCCGTCGCGCTGCTTGAAGAGCCGCAGTGCGTACGCGGCTCCCACGGTCCGGACCGGGACGTGCAGCACGGGCCGGGGTTCTTCGGGCTCCGTAGGGGCCGGGGTGGTGCTGGTCATGGCGGGTGCTCCGGAGGGCTGGTGGAGAACAGGGACGGGTCCTCGTCGACCCGCTGGGAACATCTCCGACGCTAGGTCGGCCGACGCGCGGAGCGCCTGATCCTGACGTCCCGTTGACTGTCCCGGCGGCTCCCCTGACGAAGCCTTGACGCCGCCGGCCCGTTCGCCGGCGGGCACCCCGACGCCGGGACCGGACGGCGTCCCCCGCGCGCCGCCGGGCCTCGGCGTCAGGAAAGCGTCGGGATCCCCGCCACGGACGTCAGGAAAGCGTCAGGGGCGGGCCCGACCGGCCGCCGGGCCGGTTGGCTGGTGGAAAAGCGAGCACACGAGCGAACGAGAGACGGACATGACGGATACCGGGCAGGGCTACCACGACGGACCTCGCGCCGGCCGGATCGTCGTCGGGCTCAGCGGATCACTCGGCAGTCTGGCCGCATTGCACCGGGCCGTCGCCGAAGGCCGCCGAACCGACGCCGAGGTGCTGGCCGTGCTGGTCTGGGCACCGCCGGGTGGTGAGTTCGGCTACCGCCGCGTGCCCTGCCCGCCACTCCTGGACGCCTGCCGGGAGGCCGCCGAGGCCCGCCTGGGCGAGGCCCTCGACGAGGCGTTCGCCGGCGCGGCACCGGGGGTGCGGCTGTCGGCCGCCGTGGTGCGCGGCGACAGCGGCGACGCCCTGGTCCGCATCGCGGCGGACCCGGGTGACGTCCTGGTCGTCGGAGCCGGCAGCGGTGGCTGGCTGCACCGGGGGCTGCGGCCCTCGGTGACGGCGTACTGCGTCAGGCACGCGGGCTGCCCGGTCCTCGCGGTGCCCCGGCCCGTCCTGCAACGCGAACTGGAGGCCCTGCACCGCCGCAACGCGTGGCACCTGCCGAGCCGGTCCGTTCCGAGTCACTGACAGGGGCGGTCATGAGGCGCTACTCCGTACCTCCCGGCGGACGCCGCTACCGGCCGGCGGCGGACGACCGCTTGCCGGTGGGCATGTCGGGCGTGCTCGCGCTGGTCGCCGGCCTCGGGCTGGCGTACGTCCTGTCGCTGGTCGGCGAGCTGCGCCCGACCTGGTTCGCCCTGGGGGCGTTCGCCCTGCTGAGCGCACTCCTCGGCAGGGCCTCCCGTCCGGCGGCCGCCCCGCTGATCGGGGGAGCCGCTTGGCTCGTCCTCAACGGCTTCGTGGTCCACCGCTACGCCACCCTCGGGTGGGACGGCAGCGGCACCGAGCTCGCCCGCCTGGGCCTGTTCGCCGGCGCCGCCCTGCTGGCCGCGCTGCCTGCGGCGCTGCCCCGGCGCCGAATCCACGGGCAGCCCCTCTCCGTACCGAAGCGGCCGCTTTCGGAACATAGATGACTGTGCGTCAGTCACAAGCATCTGGGCGGAAGGGAGTACGCGGCCGCCCGGTTCGCCTCCGCCGGGAGCTGCCGCCCCCGGGCAGCGGCGTCCGGCCCTCGGCGTCAAGGCCCCGTCAGGGTCTCCGGCGGGGCCGTCAAGATCCCGTACGGACCGTCGGCAGCGGCCGGTGCACCGGCCAGGATCGGAGCACATTCCGATCGACGGAGGGTCCATCCATGTTCGGTACCACCAAGGGGCAGCGACTCGTGCCGGCCCTGGACGCCGGTGAGCCCGAGCCCCCTGATGCCGGTGCCGCCGGTGCCGCCGGTGAACGCCGGGACAGGCTGACCGCTCCGGGCGGCCTCGCGGCGCTGTCGCTGGACGCGATGGCCTCGGTGGCGTACGGGCCGGAGTCGATCGTGCTGGTGCTCGCCGCGGCCGGCGGGTACGGACTCGGCTTCACGCTGCCGGTCACCGTCTCGATCGCCGTGCTGCTGGCCGTCCTGGTCGCCTCCTACCGACAGGTGATCGCGGCGTTCCCGGACGGCGGCGGCGCCTACGCCGTCGCCAAGGCCCACCTCGGCAGACGGACCGCCCTGACGGCGGCCGCCTCGCTGGTGATCGACTACATCCTCAACGTCGCGGTGTCGGTGACGGCCGGGGTCGCCGCCCTGACCTCCGCGTTCCCCGGCCTGTACGGGCAGAGGGTCTGGCTCTGCCTGGCGGTCCTCGCCGTCGTCACCGCCGTGAACCTGCGGGGGATCGCCGAGTCCGCGCGCTGGTTCATGGCGCCGACGGCGGTGTTCGTGCTCTCCGTCATGGCGATCGTCGTCGTCGGGCTGTTCCGGGACGCGCCTGCCTCCACCGAGGCCGCCGCCGGTCATGCCTCCGCGCTGGCCGGCAACGCCACCGCCGTCGGCGCACTGCTCCTGCTCAAGGCGTTCGCCGCCGGCTGCTCGGCCCTGACCGGGGTGGAGGCCGTCGCCAACGCCGTCCCGTCCTTCCGGGCACCCCGGGTGAAGCGGGCCCAGCACACCGAGGTCGCCCTCGGCGGACTGCTCGGCGTGATGCTGATCGGCCTGGCCGTCCTGATCGGACGCTTCCACCTCCAGCCGGTGGAGGGCGTCACCGTCCTCGCGCAGCTGGCGGACGCCTCGCTCGGCCACGGCTTCGGCTTCTACCTGGTCCAGTTCGCCACCGTCGTGCTGCTGGGCCTGGCCGCCAACACCTCCTTCGGCGGCCTGCCCGTCCTGATGCGCCTGCTGGCCCGGGACAACCACCTGCCGCACGTCTTCGCGCTGCGCGCCGACCACCAGGTGCACCGGCACGGCGTGCTGTTCCTGTCCGTCGTGTCGGCCGCGCTGCTGGTCGCCTCCGGCGGGGACGTCAACAGCCTGGTCCCGCTCTTCGCGATCGGGGTCTTCGTCGGCTTCACGATCTGCCAGGTCGGCATGGTCCGGCACTGGAACCGCGAGCGCGGCCCCCGCTGGCAGGGCCGGGCGCTGCTGAACGGCTTCGGCGCACTGCTCACCGGCGTGGCGGCGATCGTCGTCACCGGCACCAAGTTCACCGAGGGCGCCTGGGGCATCTGCCTCGCCCTGCCGCTGCTCGTCCTGCTCTTCGAACTGATCCACCGTACCTACGCCGGGATCGGCGCCCGGCTGGAACTCGGCCGGGTGCCGGGTCCGGTCGAGCGGCAGCGCTCCCTGGTCGTCGTGCCGGTCACCGCGATCACCCGGCTGACCCGCGACGCGCTCGGCGCCGCCGTCTCGCTCGGCGACGAGGTGCTCGCCGTCACCGTCGTGCACACCGCCCCCGACACCGAGGACCGGCAGGCCGCCGAAGCGCTGCGCCGGGACTGGGAGCTGTGGCAGCCCGGCGTGGCCCTCGTCGAGGTGGCCGACGCGCACCGCCGCCTCGGCCCGCCGATCGCCGCCTTCGTCAACGAGCTCGCCGCCGAGCACGCCTACGACCGGATCACCGTCCTGATCCCCGAGGTGGAACCCGTCCGGCTCTGGCAGCGGTCCCTGCAGAACCGGCGCGGGGCCGTGATCGACCGGGCCCTGCGGCGCCACACCGACGCGGTGGTCTGCCGGCTGCGGTTGCGGATGTAGGAGGCCCGCCCCGGCAAACCGCCCGATTGCGGCGGAATGTCCGATTCCATCGGTATATCTTGACGATCCCTTAACGGCACGCCCCGACGCGTGCGGGCGGCCACCTGCCCGTTGGCCCAGGACCTCTCTGACCTGTGGAAACGCTGGATCAGAGCGCCTCTCGCATGCTCGGTACGCCATTTTCGGGCCCGTTGCCCCGACGGCGGAGCCGCATACGCTCGCCCACGTGTTCAATCTGCCCCAGGCGCTCAAGCGTCTCGTGATCGGCCGGGCCATGCGCAGCGAGGAGCTGGGCGAGACGCTGCTGCCCAAGCGGCTCGCGCTGCCGATCTTCGCGTCCGACCCGCTCTCCTCGGTGGCCTACGCCACCCAGGAGATCCTGCTGGTGCTCACCGTCGGCGGCACCGCGTTCCTCTACCTGACCCCGTGGGTCGCGGCGGGCGTCGTCGCGCTGATGGTGGTCGTGGTCGCCTCGTACCGCCAGGTGGTGCACGCGTACCCGAGCGGCGGCGGCTCCTACGAGGTGGTGTCCAGAAACCTCGGGCCCAAGTCGGGCCTGGTGGTGGCGGCCTCACTGCTGGTCGACTACGTGATGACGGTCGCGGTGTCGGTGGCGTCCGGCGTGGACAACATCATCTCGGCGCTGCCCAGCCTCGCGGACCACCGCGTCCTGCTGGCCGTCGGTTTCGTCGCCCTGCTGATGGCGATGAACCTGCGGGGTGTCCGGGAGTCGGGCAACGCGTTCGCCGCGCCGACGTACCTGTTCATCGGGGCCATGCTGCTGATGATCGCCACCGGCCTGGTCCGGGTGGCGTTCGGGCACGCCCCGGTCGCCGAGAGCGCGGCGTTCGGGGTCGACCCGGAGCACGGCAAGGACACCCTGGCCGGCCTCGGCCTGCTGCTGCTGGGCCTGCGGGCGTTCGCCTCCGGCTGTACGGCGCTGACCGGGGTGGAGGCGATATCCAACGGCGTGCCCGCCTTCCGGGCGCCCAAGTCGCGCAACGCCGCCAGCACGATGGCCGTCATGGGCATCACGGCCGTGGTGATGTTCGTCGGGGTCACCGCGCTCGCCCTGATCGCGAAGGTGCACTACGTCGACGACGCCTGCCAGCTCACCGGCATCGCGGGTGAGTGCTCGACCTACACCCAGCAGACCGTGATCGCCCAGCTGGCGGCCTCGGTCTTCGGCGGCAGCGACAGCATCCTGTTCTACCTGATCCAGGCGGCCACCGCGCTGGTCCTGATCCTGGCCGCGAACACCGCGTTCAACGGCTTCCCGCTGCTGGCCTCGATCCTCGCCGAGCACCGCTACCTGCCCCGGCAGATGCACACCCGCGGCGACCGGCTCGCCTTCTCCAACGGCATCATCGCCCTCGCCGTGGTGGCCGGCGGCCTGCTCTGGCTCTACCGGGCGGACGTCACCAGCCTGATCCACCTGTACATCCTGGGCGTCTTCACCTCCTTCACGCTGTCCCAGATCGGTATGGTCCGGCACTGGAACCGGGCGCTGGCCACCGAGACCGACGCCCAGGTGCGGGGCGCCGCGCAGCGCTCGCGGATCATCAACGGCCTGGGCGCGGTGACCACCGCGCTGGTGCTGGTGATCGTGCTGCTCACCAAGTTCACCCAGGGCGCCTGGCTGGCCGTGGTCGCCGCGATCGTGCTGTTCGCCATGATGCGCGGCATCCGCCGGCACTACGACACCGTCGCCGAGGAACTGGCCGTGGACGACCCGCACGCCGAGTCGGCACGGCCGTCCCAGGTGCACGGCATCGTGCTGGTCTCCAAGCTGCACAAGCCCACCCTGCGGGCGCTGGGCTACGCCCAGGCGTTCCGCCCGGACACCCTGGAGGCCGTCAGCGTCGAGGTCGAGCGGGAGGCCACCGACGAGCTGAGGGCCCAGTGGGACGAGTCCGGCATCGAGGTGCCGCTGAAGGTGCTGGACTCGCCGTACCGGGAGATCACCAAGCCCGTCGTCGGGTACGTCCGCGGCGTCCGGCAGGGCAACCCGCTCGACGCCGTCGCCGTGTTCATCCCGGAGTACGTGGTCGGCCACTGGTGGGAGCACCTGCTGCACAACCAGTCGGCGCTCTGGCTGAAGAGCCGGCTGCTGTTCACCCCCGGCGTGATGGTGATCAGCGTGCCCTGGCAGCTGTCCTCGGCCCCCAGGGCCGATCACCCGGCCCGCCGGGCGCCGGGCGCGGTGCGCCGGGGCGAGCCCGTCCGGGCGAAGGACGTCGCGGAGTCGGAAAGCGTCTGACGTCGCACGCGCAGGGCCCCGGGCAGCTCGGCCGCCCGGGGCCCGACGCGTTCCGGACGGCCCTCGGTCGTCGGTCCGGACGGCCTCCGGCAGTCGTTCGGGGCGGCCTCCGGTCGCAGGTGAGTGACGCCGGTATCAAGGACGCGTCAAGGTCACGGGACCAGCCGTATGGAGCCCGTCAGGACGGCTCCCAACGGCGTGACCAGCTGGTTTGCTGGCCACGCCGGTCCTCCTCCGGCGCTGTGCGGACTCCCAGGAGACCGTACGGCCAGGCCCCTGAACCACTTTGGTGGAGCCCATGTCCGACATCGTCTTCGTCGGCGTCACGGTCGCCGTGTTCGCCGTCATCGCCCTGATCGCGCGAGGGGTGGAGAAGCTGTGAGCGCCGAGAACATCGCAGGTCTCATCGTCGCCGTCGCTCTCGTCGGCTACCTCGTTCTGGCGCTGATCCACCCGGAGAAGTTCTGACATGAGCTCCACTCTCGCGGGCTGGCTGCAGGCCCTCGCCCTGGTGGGCGCACTGGCCCTGTGCTACCGCCCCCTCGGCGACCACATCGCCAGGCTCCTCACCACCGCCAAGCACCTCCGGGTCGAACGCGGCCTCTACCGGGTCATAGGCGTCGACGGTGACGCCGACCAGCGCTGGCCGGTCTACCTCCGCTCGGTGCTGGCCTTCTCGGCCGTCTCGGTCCTCCTCCTCTACGGCCTGATCCGCCTCCAGACGCACCTGCTGCTGAGCCTGGGCGTCCCGCAGATGCCGGGCCACCAGGCCTGGAACACCGCGATCTCCTTCGTGACCAACACCAACTGGCAGTCCTACAGCGGCGAGTCCGCGATGGGCCACCTGGTGCAGATGGCCGGGCTGGCGGTGCAGAACTTCGTCTCCGCCGCCGTCGGCATCGCCGTCGTGGCCGCGCTGATCCGGGGCTTCACCCGCAACCGCACCGACCGGGTCGGCAACTTCTGGGTCGACCTCACCCGCATCGTGCTGCGCCTGCTGCTGCCGCTGGCGGTCGTCTTCGCCCTCGTCCTGGTGGCCAACGGCGTGGTGCAGAACCTCCACGGCTTCCACGAGGTGACCACCCTCGCCGGTGACCCGCAGTCGATCCCCGGCGGCCCGGTGGCCTCGCAGGAGGTCATCAAGCTGCTCGGCACCAACGGCGGCGGCTTCTACAACGCCAACTCCGCGCACCCGTTCGAGAACCCGACCGGTTTCACCAACCTGCTGGAGATCTTCCTGCTGCTGGTGATCCCCTTCGCGCTGCCCCGGGCCTTCGGCCGGATGGTCGGCGACAACCGCCAGGGCTACGCGATCGTCGCGGTGATGGGCCTGTTCTGGGTGGCCTCGGCCGCGCTGATCACCTTCGCCGAGTCGCAGCACGGCGGCGCCGCCCTGAACGCGGCCGGCGCGGCGATGGAGGGCAAGGAGCAGCGGTTCGGCATCGCGGCCTCCAGCCTGTTCGCGGCCTCGACGACGCTGACGTCCACCGGCGCGGTGAACTCCTTCCACGACTCGTACACCCCCTTCGGCGGCGGCCTGACGATCTTCAACATGATGCTCGGCGAGATCGCGCCCGGCGGCACCGGCTCCGGCCTGTACGGGATGCTGATCCTGGCCGTCGTCGCGGTGTTCGTGGCGGGCCTGATGGTCGGCCGGACCCCCGAGTACCTGGGGAAGAAGCTCGGCGGGCGCGAGATGAAGTTCGCCTCGCTCTACATCCTCACCACCCCGAGCATCGTGCTGGTCGGCACCGGCGTCGCGATGGCGCTGCCGGGCGAGCGGGCGGGGATGCTCAACTCCGGCGCCCACGGCTTCTCCGAGGTGCTGTACGCGTTCACCTCGGCTGCCAACAACAACGGTTCGGCCTTCGCCGGTATCACCGTGAACACCGAGTGGTACGACACCGCGCTCGGTCTCGCGATGGTGCTGGGCCGGTTCCTGCCGATGGTGTTCGTGCTCGCGCTGGCCGGCTCGCTCGCCCGCCAGCAGCCCGTCCCCGCCACCCCGGGCACCCTGCCCACCCACAAGCCGCTGTTCGTGGGCCTGCTGTCGGGCGTCGTCCTGATCGTCGTCGGCCTCACCTACTTCCCGGCCCTGGCTCTCGGGCCGATCGCGGAAGGTCTACACTGATGTCGTCCACTCTCACCCCAGCACCGGCCGAGACGACCGGGGCCCGGGCGCCGCACCGGGTCGCCAGCGGTCTCCTCGACCCGAAACTGCTCGTCGCCGCGCTGCCGGACGCCGTGAAGAAGCTCGACCCCCGCGTCATGTACCGGAACCCGGTCATGTTCGTGGTCGAGGTCGGATCGGTGGTCACCACCGTCTCCGCCGTCGCGAACCCGTCGGTGTTCGCCTGGTCGATCACCGTCTGGCTCTGGCTCACCACGATCTTCGCGAACCTGGCCGAGGCCGTCGCCGAGGGCCGCGGCAAGGCCCAGGCGGAGACCCTGCGCCGGACCAAGACCGACACCATGGCCCGCCGGCTGGCCGACTGGCCCGCCTCGCGGGCCGAGGAGGAAGTCCCCGGGACAGCGCTCCGGCTGGGCGACCACGTGGTCGTCGAGGCCGGGCAGACCATCCCCGGTGACGGCGACGTGGTCGAGGGTGTCGCCTCGGTGGACGAGTCGGCGATCACCGGCGAGTCCGCCCCCGTGATCCGTGAGTCGGGCGGCGACCGCAGCGCGGTCACCGGCGGTACGAAGGTGCTGTCCGACCGGATCGTGGTGAAGATCGCCTCCGAGCCCGGCAAGTCCTTCATCGACCGCATGATCGCGCTCGTCGAGGGCGCCGCACGGCAGAAGACGCCGAACGAGATCGCCCTCAACATCCTGCTGGCCTCGCTCACGATCGTGTTCCTGGTCGCGGTCGTCACCCTGCAGCCGATGGCGACCTTCGCCGGCGCCCCGCAGCCGCTGGTCGTCCTGGTCGCCCTGATCGTCGCGCTCATCCCCACCACCATCGGCGCGCTGCTCTCCGCGATCGGCATCGCCGGCATGGACCGCCTGGTCCAGCGCAACGTCCTGGCGATGTCCGGCCGGGCCGTCGAGGCCGCCGGCGACGTCAACACCCTGCTGCTCGACAAGACCGGCACCATCACCCTCGGCAACCGCCAGGCCGCCGGGTTCCAGCCGGCCGCCGGGGTCACCGTCGAGGAGCTGGCCGACGCGGCCCAGCTCTCCAGCCTCGCGGACGAGACGCCCGAGGGCCGCTCGATCGTCGTCCTCGCCAAGACCGGGTACGGCCTGCGGGCCCGCGCCCAGGGCGAGTTGGAGCACGCGACCTGGGTCCCGTTCACCGCGCAGACCCGGATGTCCGGCGTCGACCTGGCCGAAGGCGGGGTGCTCCGGTCCGTCCGCAAGGGCGCGGCCGGCTCCGTCACCAACTGGGTCACCGACCAGGGCGGCACCGTCGGCCGGGACGTCGCCGACCTGGTCGACGGGATCTCCGCCGCCGGCGGCACCCCGCTGCTGGTGGCCTCGCGGACCGGAGACGCCGCGCCGCGTGCGCTGGGCGTCATCCACCTCAAGGACGTCGTCAAGGAGGGGATGAAGGAGCGCTTCGAGGAGCTCCGCCGGATGGGCATCAGGACCGTCATGATCACGGGCGACAACCCGCTGACCGCCCGGGCGATCGCGGAGGAGGCGGGCGTCGACGACTTCCTCGCCGAAGCCACCCCCGAGGACAAGATGGCCCTGATCAAGAAGGAGCAGGAGGGCGGCAAGCTCGTCGCGATGACCGGCGACGGGACGAACGACGCGCCCGCCCTGGCCCAGGCCGACGTCGGCGTGGCGATGAACACCGGCACCATGGCGGCCAAGGAGGCCGGCAACATGGTGGACCTGGACTCCAACCCCACCAAGCTGATCGAGATCGTCGAGATCGGCAAGCAACTGCTGATCACCCGTGGTGCGTTGACGACCTTCTCGATCTCCAACGACGTCGCCAAGTACTTCGCGATCATCCCCGCGATGTTCGCGAGCGTCTACCCGGGCCTGCGGCACCTCAACATCATGGGCCTGCACAGCCCGACCTCGGCGATCACCTCGGCGGTCATCTTCAACGCCCTGGTCATCATCGGCCTCATCCCGCTCGCCCTGCGCGGCGTCAAGTACCGCCCCTCCGACGCCGGATCCCTCCTGCGCCGCAACCTCGGGATCTACGGCCTCGGAGGTCTGGTGGTGCCGTTCGTCGGCATCAAACTGATCGACCTCGTCGTCCAGTTCGTCCCCGGCCTGAGCTGAAACGGAGGAAACAGCAATCATGCCCAAGCCACTGCCCACCTCCGTCCGCACCCACTTCACCGCGCTGCGGATGCTGCTGGTGATGACCGTCGTCCTCGGTCTCGCCTACCCGCTGCTGATCACCGGCATCAGCCAGGTCGCCTTCAGCGGCAAGGCCAACGGCTCGATCGTGAGCTCGCAGGGCAAGGAGGTCGGCTCCAGCCTGCTCGGCCAGAACTACGACCTGCCCAAGCAGAACCCCGACGACCCGGACGAGGCCGCCCGCCCGGACCCGAAGTGGTTCCAGCCGCGCCCCGCCGCCTACGCCTACGACCCGAAGAGCTCCGGCGCCTCCAACCTCGGCCCCGACAGCGAGGACCTGCTGAAGGCCGTCCAGGACCGCCGCGCCGCCGTCGCCGCCTTCGACGGTGTCGACCCGGCCGCCGTCCCGCCGGACGCGCTCACCGCCTCCGGCTCCGGCCTCGACCCGCACATCTCCGTGGCCTACGCCGAGGAGCAGGTCGCCCGGGTCGCCAAGGCCCGGAACCTGCCCGCGGACAAGCTGAGCGGGCTGGTGGCCAGGTACACCGAGGGCCGCTCGCTCGGCTTCCTCGGTGAGCAGGGCGTCAACGTCGTCCTGCTCAACAGGGCCGTCGGAGAACAGAACTGATGCGCCGTCAAGTGATCGACTAGGCAGGCCGGCCCGGGTACGGGGAGCACACCCCGTACCCGGGCCGGCCCTGCCGGCCGTACAGATCGTCCCCAGGCCGCCCTCGCAGGAAGGAGCAGCGCGCATGCCCCGCGACCTCACCCCCGGCACCCTCACCCGCCGGGGACGGCTGAGGGTCTACCTCGGTTCGGCCCCCGGCGTCGGCAAGACGTACCGGATGCTCGACGAGGCCCGCCGCAGACAGGAGCGCGGGGCGGACGTGGTGGTCGGGTACGTCGAGTGCCACGGCCGCCGGCACACCGAGAACATGCTCCAGGGGCTCGACGTCGTCCCGCGGCTCACCCGTACCTACCGGGGCACGGAGTTCACGGAGATGGACCTCGACGCGCTGCTGGCCAGGAGGCCGTCGGTGGCGCTGGTCGACGAGCTGGCGCACACCAACATCCCCGGCGGGCGCAACGCCAGGCGCTGGCAGGACGTGGAAGAGCTGCTGGCGGCGGGCATCGACGTCGTCACCACCGTCAACATCCAGCACCTCGAATCCCTGAACGACGTCGTCCAGAAGATCACCGGCATCCCGCAGCGCGAGACCGTCCCCGACGAGGTGGTCCGCCGGGCCGACCAGATCGAACTCGTCGACATGGCACCGCAGTCGCTCCGTCGCCGGATGGCCCACGGCAACGTCTACCAGGCCGAGAAGGTGGACGCCGCGCTCTCCAACTACTTCCGGGTCGGCAACCTCACCGCCCTGCGTGAACTCGCCCTGCTCTGGGTCGCCGGCCGCGTGGACGAGGGCCTGCGCGACTACCGCGCCACCCACAACATCGACCGGGTCTGGGAGACCCGCGAGCGCGTGGTGGTCGCGCTGACCGGTGGCCCGGAGGGCGAGACCCTGGTCCGCCGGGCCGCCCGGATCGCCGACCGCAGCGCGGGCGGCGAACTCCTCGCCGTCCACATCAGCCGCAGCGACGGCCTGGCCGGCGCCTCCCCGGGCAACCTCGCCGAGCAACGGCAACTCGTCGAATCGCTCGGCGGCAGCTACCACGTCGTGGTCGGCGACGACATCCCCGCCTCGCTGCTCGCCTTCGCCCGGGGCCGCGACGCCACCCAGCTCGTCCTCGGCACCAGCCGGCGGGGCCAGGTCGCCCGGTTCCTCACCGGACCGGGCATCGGCGAGACCACCGTGGACGCCTCCGAGGACATCGACGTCCACATGGTCACCCACGAGTTCACCGGCCGCGGCCGGCTGCCCTCGCTCGGCCGCCGCCACTCCGCCCGCCGCACCGCCGCCGGCTGCACCGCCGGTCTCGTCCTGCCTGCCCTGCTCACCGCCCTCCTCTCCCGGGCGCAGGGCACCCTCAACCTCACCACCGTTGCGCTGATCTTCCAACTCGGCGTCGTCGCGGTCGCGTTGCTCGGCGGTGCGGGCTCCGCGCTGCTGGCGTCGGTGGTCGCCTCGCTGCTGCTCAACTACTACTTCATCCCGCCCGTCCACACCTTCACCATCACCGAACCCAACAACGTGATCGCCCTGGTGGTCTTCGCCGTCGTCGCCCTCACCGTCTCCACCGTCGTCGACCGCGCCTCCCGCCTCACCGGCCGCGCCGCCCGGGCCACCGCCGAGGCCGAAACCCTCTCCACCCTGGCCGGCAGCGTCCTGCGCGGCGCCGACGCCCTGCCCACCCTGCTGGAGAAGTCCCGCACCGCCTTCGGCATGGACTCCGTCGCCCTGCTGGACCGCACCAGCGGCGCCGTCCTCGCACGATGTGATTCCGGGGGTGACCCGGCAGTGGACCGCGAGGTCACCGAAGTCCCGGTCGGAACCGACGCGTTGCTGGTCCTCGCCGGTCGCCGGCTGCCCGCCGACGAACACCGCGTACTGACCGCGTTCGCCGCCCACGTCGCCGCCGCCCTGGAGCGCGACCGCCTCGCCACCGCCGCCGCCGAGGTCGAACCGATCAAGGCCGCCGACCGGATGCGCACCGCTCTGCTCGCCGCCGTCAGCCACGACCTGCGCACTCCGCTCGCGGCCGCCCTCGCCTCGGTCGGCTCGCTGCGCAGCCCCGACGTCGAGTTCTCGCCCGAGGACCAGGCCGAACTCCTCGCCACCGCCGACGAATCCCTGCTCAAGCTGACCCGGCTCGTGGACAACCTGCTCGACATGAGCCGCCTCCAGGCGGGCGCCCTCACCCTCGACCTCACGCCCACCCGTCTGGAGGAGGTGCTGCCGCGCGCCGTCGACTCGCTCGCCGACCCGGACGCGCCCGTCCAGCCGCTCGACCTCGACACCGCCCCGGCCGTCCTCGCCGATCCGCTCCTGCTGGAACGCGTGCTCGCCAACGTCGTCACCAACGCCCTGCGGCACAACGTGCACGGCGCACCCGTCCTGGTCGCCGCGAGCAGCCTCCCCCAGCCTCCGGCCGGGGGCACCCCCATCAGCCGGTTCGTGGAGATCCGTGTCATCGACCGGGGCCCCGGCATCCCACCCGAGTTCCGGGACCAGGTGTTCCTGCCGTTCCAGCGCCTCGGCGACACCGACAACACCACCGGGGTCGGCCTCGGCCTCGCCCTCTCCCGGGGACTCACCGAGGCCATGGGCGGCACCCTCGACGTCGAGGACACCCCCGGCGGTGGCACCACCATGCTCATCACCCTGCCCGCGGCCGAGGACCCCACGGAGCCCGGGGCGGTGGCGACGTGACCCACATCCTGGTGGTGGACGACGAACCCCGGCTGCTGCGTGCCCTGAAGATCAACCTCCACGCCCGGCACTTCTCGGTCCTCACCGCGGCCACCGGCGCCGAGGCGCTGGACCTCGCCGGGCGGGAGCCTCCCGGGGCCGTCGTGCTCGACCTCGGCCTCCCCGACCTCGACAGCCTGGACGTCATCCGCGGCCTGCGCGCCTGGAGCCCGGTACCGATCATCGTCCTCTCCGGACGCGACAGCCCGACCGAGAAGATCAGGGCGCTCGACGCCGGCGCCGACGACTACCTCACCAAACCCTTCGTCATGGAGGAACTGATGGCCCGCCTGCGGGCGGTGCTGCGGCGCCCGCCGGGCGAGGCCGCGCCGGCCCGCGCCGTGATCGGCGGCCACGAGGTCGATGTCACGGCAGCCACCGTGACGGGCCCCGGCGGGCCGGTGCGGCTCACGCCGACCGAGTGGCGGATCCTCGCGCTGCTGGTCGCGAGCCCCGGCCGGCTGGTGCCCGGCCGGCAGATCCTGCGCGAGGTCTGGGGCCCCGAACAGGAGGAGCACGGCAACTACCTGCGGGTCTACCTGGCCGGCCTGCGCCGCAAGCTGGAACCGGACCCGGCCCGGCCCCGGTACCTGATCACCGAGCCCGGGATCGGCTACCGCTACCAGCCCTGACCGGGCCGCTGCCGGGGAGCCGGCCGGAGCGCGCTCACCGCCGGCTGTCCCGCCGTACCGTGTCTGGTGCTTCGGTCGACGTCTCGGCCGGCGTCGCCGTGCCGGGGAGGTCCGCGTCGGCGGGCTCGGCGGGCTCGGCGGGCTCGGCGGGCTCGGTGGTGGGGGCGGCGGCGGTGGCGGTGGTGGGCCCGGTGTCGTTCCGGGCGCTCCGGCAGAGGCTGCAGGCGTGCCAGCGGGGTGGCCACCACGGCCGGCCGGGGTCGGCGGGCCGGTGCGGGGCGGGGGCCATCGCGCCGGTGTCCAGGCCGCACAACGTGAGGGGGCCGTAGGCACCCGAGGTGCCGGCGGGGGCGGCATGTGCGCGGCGCACCGGGTGCTGCAGGTCTGTGATCGTGCGGTCGGGGCCGAGGACCCGCACGTTGCTCGGCATGTCCAGTTCCAGCACGGCGACGAAGTTCATCCCCTCACCGTGGTGGCCGGACCGGCCTGCCGCATCCGCACGGTGCCATCCGGACCAGGACGCACCGTAGCCGGGACCCGGCGCGGGTGGTGGTGTCCACCCCGGCCGCGAGGCAGGGCAACCTCGGAATGGGCAGTGCGGCCGGGGTGGAGCGCGGGGTGACCGGCCCGGTGACTCGTGGGTGGCGCGTCGTCGGACCGGCCGGAGGGGGGTGGCGGTGGTTCAGCGGGTGGCCGTCAGGGCGCCTGCGGCCGGGCCGGTGAGCACGGGGGCGTCGGTGGCGGCGAGGACGTCCTCGGTGGTGGTGCCGGGTGCGGTCTCGACGAGGACGAGGCCGTCGGGGGTGACGTCGAGGACCGCGAGGTCGGTGATGATGCGGTGGACGCAGGCCCTGCCGGTGAGCGGCAGGGTGCACTCCCGGACGATCTTGGGGGTGCCGTCCTTGGCGGTGTGCTCCATCAGGACGATGACGCGGCGGGCGCCGTGCACGAGGTCCATCGCGCCGCCCATGCCCTTGACCATCTTGCCGGGGATCATCCAGTTGGCGAGGTCGCCGGTGGCCGAGACCTGCATGGCGCCGAGGACGGCGGTGTCGATGTGGCCGCCGCGGATCATGCCGAAGGACAGGGCGGAGTCGAAGAAGGCGGCGCCGGGCAGCACGGTCACGGTCTCCTTGCCGGCGTTGATCAGGTCGGGGTCGACCTCGTGGTCGCCGGGGTAGGGGCCGGTCCCGAGGATGCCGTTCTCCGACTGGAGGACGACGTGGACGCCGTCCGGCAGGTGGTTGGGTATCAGGGTGGGCAGGCCGATGCCCAGGTTGACGTAGCTTCCGTCGGAGAGTTCGGCTGCCGCGCGGGCGGCCATCCGGTCACGGTTCCAGGGCATCAGGCGGGCACCTTCACGACGGGCTGGGAGACGGTGCGCCGCTCGATGTGCTTGGCGGCCGCCTGGGCGGGGGTCAACGGGACGACGTGCTGGACGAAGACGCCGGGCAGGTGGATGTGGTCGGGGTCGAGGTCGCCGGCCTCGACCACCTCCTCGACCTCGGCGATGGTGATCCGGCCCGCCATGGCGGCGAGGACGTTGAAGTTGCGGGCCGACCTGTTGAAGACGAGGTTGCCGTGGCGGTCGCCGCGGGCGGCCCTGACCAGGGCGAAGTCGCAGGTGATGCCGCGCTCCAGGACGTAGTCGGTGCCGTCGAACCCCCGCACCTCCTTGGGCGGGGAGGCGAGGGCGACGGCGCCGTCGGGGGAGTGGCGCCAGGGCAGGCCGCCCTCGGCGACCTGGGTGCCGACGCCTGCTGGGGTGTAGAAGGCGGGGATGCCGCAGCCGCCGGCCCGCATCCGTTCCGCGAGAGTGCCCTGCGGGACGAGTTCGACCTCCAGTTCGCCGGTCAGGTAGCGGCGGGCGAACTCCTTGTTCTCGCCCACGTAGGAGCCGGTCACGCGGGCGATGCGGTCGGCAGCCAGCAGGACGCCGAGGCCCGCGCCGTCGACGCCGCAGTTGTTGGAGACGATCTCCAGAGCGGCGGCGCCCTGGGCGTGCAGTGCGTCGATGAGCACGCTCGGGATGCCGCACAGGCCGAAGCCGCCGACGGCCAGTGAGGCGCCGTCCCCGATGTCGGCCACCGCCTGTGCGGCGGAGGTCACGGTCTTGTCCATGGGAGGCCTTTCGGTCATCGGTCGGTCATCGGGCGGCCGGAACCGGGTGGGGTGCGGTGTGCAGGGTGCGGTGGAAGAAGGCCGCCACGGCTCCGGCGGACAGGGCGGGATCCAGGTCCGCATCGCCGTGTCCGCTCTCCCCGAGCAGCAGGACCGATGCCCGCCCGCCCGCCGCGGTCACCACCTCGGCGAAGCGGACGCCGTGTTCGGCCGGTGCCGTCCGGTCGCCGGCGCCGCTCACCACGAGCAGCGGTACGTCGTTGCCGGTGGCCAGGGCCACTTCGCAGACCTGGTGGAGTACTTCGGCATCGGCGCTGCGCCTGGGTGTCCGGGCCGGACGGCGGGCGTCGAGGTCCGGGGCGGTCTCGATTCCCCAGGTGCCGCCGACTCCGGCCAGCGCCTGGACCTGGGCGCGGGGGTCGACCGTGCTGTAGGCGGCGAGGGCGGCCAGGTAGGCGGCGTCGGCGCGGCCGAACAGGCCGATCCGCTCGGGGGCGGGGCCGAACGCGCCGGCGTTCTTCCGTAGGAGGCGTACCAGGTTGCGCAGGTCACGCAGCGCGTGGTCGTGCCGGGGGGTGTGGCGGTTGTGGACGGTGGCCACGGCGATTCCGTGGGCGGCCAGTTCGGGCGCCCACGGGGTGGCGGCCGGGCGGTGGGGCCGGGCCCAGCCGGAGACGTCGATGACCAGAGGGGGCCGCGCCGTGCCGCCGGAGGGCAGGTGGAGGTCGACGGTGGGGAGGGTGCCGTCACGCGGGGCACGGAGGATGTCGTGCTCGACGCGTGCCCGGGCGGGTGCCGCCGGGTGCGCGTCGGGGTCCGCGGTGGTCTGCATCGGGTCCTCGGGTGGGTGGGTGGGTGCGGGTGGGGGCGGCCGGGCCGCCGCCGCGCGCTGTCCAGGGGCCTGA